>JAKITD010000046.1 GCA_021648265.1 Flavobacteriaceae bacterium
CTTAACAAGTTTTAAAAAAGTTTATAGTATTTTCGGAGCATGAGCAGCTTTTCAATTATCCAGCAAAAACTGGAACAGTTTATTAAAAAGTATTACGTCAGCGAATTGATAAAAGGCGCCATTCTTTTCTTTGCTATAGGATTGCTATACCTACTTATTACCTTATTAATCGAATATTTTTTATGGCTGAATCCAACTGGAAGAACGGTCTTGTTTTGGACTTTTGTTTTGGTAGAAGCCGCTTTGTTTATTCGGTTTATAGCTTTTCCATTATTTAAAATATTTAACCTTCAGAAAGGAATTTCAGACGAAGAAGCTTCCAAATTAATCGGGAATCATTTTCCAGAAGTGAGTGACAAACTGTTAAATGTAATTCAGCTAAATCAAAACCAACGTGAATCGGAATTACTTTTAGCAAGTATCAATCAAAAATCATCTGAGCTAGAGCCTGTTCCTTTTAAAAGAGCGGTGAATTTTAAAAAGAACAGCAAATATTTAAAATATGCTGCTGTTCCAGTGATTATATTTCTATTATTTACTGCTTTGGGCGATAAGGATATTTTTTCGAGCAGTTACGAACGAGTAGTAAACTACGGTACTGCTTACGAACCTCCAGCACCTTTTTCTTTTGTGGTTTTAAACGAAAATTTAAGTGCTATCGAAAACAAGAATTACACCTTAAAAATTCAAACTTTAGGAGAAATAGCTCCTGAAAACGCAAGCATTTCTTTTAATAATGAAGTGTATTATTTAAAACAATCTACTCTTGGTTTTTTTGAATATACCTTTGTACAACCTATAAACGCGATAGATTTTCAACTTTCAGCCAACAAAGTTACTTCCAAAGAATACACATTAGAAGTAGTTAAAACACCTTCTTTAGTGTTTTTTGAAATGAAACTTGATTATCCCTCTTATACAGGCAAAAAAGATGAAATTTTAGAAAGCTCTGGAAACGCTATTATTCCTGAAGGCACCAAAGTTACTTGGAAAATTAAAACTAAAAACACCAATAAAGTTGCATTAAAAACAAGGAACACTACTTATATTTTTAGTCAAAATAAAGAACAGTTTACCTTTAAAAAAGGAATTTTTAGAAAGTTAGATTACGCCATTACAACCTCCAATAAAAACCTACAGGATTACGAAAACTTATCTTTTACCTTATCTGTAATTAAAGATGAATTTCCTGAAATTACAGTGGAATCTAAACAAGACAGTACGAGCAGTCAAAAAATTTATTTCTTCGGAAGGGTTTCAGATGACTACGGACTTACAAAACTTCAATTAGTCTATTACCCAACAGGTGAAGACGCTCAAAAAAAGACGGTTTCCCTTGCTTTAAATAAATCTAATTTTGATCAATTTGTGTATGCTTTTCCTGGAAATCTTCCGTTGACTGAAGGGGTTTCTTACGATTATTATTTTGAAATTTTCGACAACGATGCGCTTCATAATTACAAATCAAGTAAGTCGGCATTTTATTCTTTCAGAAAACTTACCAAAGATGAAATAGAGAACGAACAACTTCAAAATCAAGAAAATACCATTGAAGGTTTGGATAAGTCTTTAGAGAAAATGAAAGAGCAAGACAAACTATTGGAAGAGCTTTCAAAAACACAAAAGGAAAAAAAAGACCTTAATTGGAACGATAAAAAGAAGTTAGAAGAATTTTTAAAAAGACAAAAACAGCAAGAGGAAATGATGAAAAATTTCTCAAAGGAATTAAAAGAAAACCTTGAGAATTTTCAACCAGAAAATAAAGAAGAAGATCCTTTTAAAGAACAGCTAAAAGACCGTTTACAAGAAAATGAGGAACAGTTAAAAGAAAACGAAAAGCTGTTGGAAGAGTTGGAAAAACTCCAAGATAAAATCCAAAAGGAAGAACTGACCGAAAAGCTGGAAAAACTCTCCAAACAAAATAAAAATCAAGAGAAAAACTTAGAGCAATTAGTAGAGCTTACCAAACGATATTATGTTACCAAAAAAGCTGAAAAACTTGCAGAAGAGCTAAGTAAACTTGCCGAAGAACAAGAAAAATTAGCTGACTCTCCCGAAAAAGAAAACACCAAAGAGGAGCAAGACAAACTCAATGAGAAGTTTGATGAGTACCAAAAGGAAATGGATCAACTTCAAGAGGACAATAAAGAGTTAAAAAAGCCAATGGATATTCCTCAAGATAAAAAAGGCGAGGAAGAAGTTCAAGAAGAACAAGAAAAAGCGAGTGAAGAATTGGGAGATCAGAAAAAACAGGATGCTAAAAAAAGTCAAAAAAAAGCAGCTAAAAAAATGAAACAGATGAGTCAGCAAATAAAAATGCAGATGCAGTCTGGACAGATGGAATCGTTGGATGAAGATTTAGAAATGTTGCGTCAGATATTAGATAACTTGGTAGTTTTTTCTTTTACACAAGAAGATTTAATGGAAGAGTTTAGCGTAATAGATTATGGAAACCCGTTGTTTGGAAAAAAACTGGTTCTTCAAAATGAATTAAAATTAAATTTCGAGCATATTGACGACAGCCTCTTTGCTTTGTCTTTACGTCAACCAATGTTGGGCGGCAAGATAAATTCATCCTTAACCAATGTTACTTTCAACTTAGAAAAAAGTTTAGAACGATTTGCTGATAATAAAATCACAAAAGGAGTTTCAAGTCAACAATACACCATTACAGGTGCGAATGAATTAGCGATACTTTTAAGTGATATACTTGGAAATATGCAAGATCAAATGAGTATGTCGAGTTCTGGAAAAGGTAAGGGTAAAGGAAAAGGAATGGGAAAAGGAGAAGGTGAGGGCGAAGGATTTCAATTACCAGATATCATCAAAAAACAAGAGAGTCTTAACAAAAAGATGGAAGAAGGAATGGGAAAAGAAGGCGATAAAGGCAAAGATGGAGAGGACGGAAAGGAAGGAAAAGGAAAACAAGGCGAAGGACAAGGCGAAGGTGAAGGAGATGGTTCTGGAGATGGTTCTGGTGAAGGAGGAAAAAATGGTAAGAATGGAAAAGACGGAACACAAAAAGGAGAAGAAGGTTACGGAAATAGCGAAGAAATGAATGGTGAGTTGTTCGAAATTTACAAGCAGCAACAAATGCTTCGGAATCAATTGGAAGATCGTCTTAGACAATTAGGAAACAAAGGAAATGCTGGAAAGTTACTTCGACAAATGGAAGAAATTGAACAGCAATTATTAGACAGAGGTTTTAATCAAGAAACGCTTCAAAAAATGCAAAATCTAAAACATGAACTTTTAAAATTAGATAAAGCAACTTTTGAGCAAGGTCAGGAAATGAAACGAGAGTCTAAAACCAGTCAAGATAATTTTAAAAACGATACACAGCTCAATCCAGATGAGATAAAAAAATATTTTAATACTACCGAAATATTAAACCGAGAAGCACTTCCTTTGCAACCTACTTATAAACAAAAAGTACAGGAATATTTTAAACAAAAAAATGATTGATTTTTATTCAGAAACCGATTTTGAGCTTCAGAATTCAGACGAGATTTCACAATGGATTTCTCAAATAATTCAAAAAGAAAATTGTGAAGAAGGAGAGGTAAGTTATATATTTTGTGATGACGAATACCTTCTAAAACTTAATGTTGAATTTTTAAACCACGATACCTTAACCGACATCATAAGTTTTGACAACAGTTTAGGAAAGCAAATAAATGGCGATATTTATATTTCGGTGGAACGTGTAAAAGAGAATTCAGAAACATATTCTACAACCTTTGAAAATGAATTACACCGAGTAATTATCCACGGAATTCTTCATTATTGTGGCTATAATGACAAAACCCAAGAAGATGTAAAAACCATGCGATTAAAAGAAGCAGCAGCTTTGTTAACAAGAAGCTTTCTTTAGTTTGTTGAAAATCAAAACAATACAAATTTAATTATCTGATTTTAAGTTAATTAACTATCTTTACAACCAATTTTTTTGAATTATTAAAAACTTAATGTTCCACGTGGAACATCTATTGCTAAATTAACAAACTATGTTTCCAAATAAATACGATGTCATTGTTGTTGGTGCTGGTCACGCAGGCTCTGAAGCTGCCGCTGCTGCTGCTAATCTTGGATCAAAAACCTTATTGATTACAATGAGTCTTCAAAACATTGCGCAAATGTCTTGTAATCCTGCTATGGGAGGAATTGCAAAAGGACAGATTGTTCGTGAAATTGATGCCTTGGGAGGTTATAGTGGAATCGTTTCAGATCAAACGGCAATTCAGTTTAAAATGCTTAATAAATCTAAAGGGCCTGCCATGTGGAGTCCTCGAGTTCAAAGTGATCGGATGCGTTTTTCAGAAACGTGGAGAGATATGTTAGAAAACACTCCAAATCTTGATTTTTATCAAGAAATGGTTTCAGGTTTGTTAACCGAAAACGGAAAAGTTATTGGTGTAAAAACTTCATTGGGAATTGAAATTAAATCGCATTCCGTAGTACTTACCAACGGAACTTTTTTAAACGGAATTATTCATATTGGTGACAAAAACTTTAGTGGAGGAAGAGCAGGTGAAAGTGCTTCTACAGGAATTACAGAAGATTTAAGAAAATTTGGTTTTGAATCTGGAAGAATGAAAACCGGAACGCCACCAAGAGTGGATGGGCGGTCCTTGGATTTTTCAAAAATGATTGAACAACCCGGAGATGAAAGACCAGAAAAATTTTCTTATTTAGATATCACCAAACCATTAACCAAACAGCGCTTGTGTTATATGTCGTACACAAGTCAAACCGTTCATGATTTATTAAAGGAAGGCTTTGATAAATCGCCAATGTTTAATGGTGCAATTAAAAGTAGTGGTCCAAGATATTGTCCTTCAATAGAAGAAAAAATTAATCGGTTTGCTGACAAGGATCGTCATCAATTATTTGTAGAACCTGAAGGCTGGAATACGGTTGAGTATTACATCAACGGATTTTCAACTTCACTTTCTGAAGAAGTACAATTTAAGGCCTTAAGACAAGTTGCAGGATTTGAAAATGTAAAATTCTTTAGACCTGGATATGCGATAGAATACGATTATTTTCCGCCAACACAGTTGCGTCATACATTAGAAACAAAGTTGGTTTCTGGACTATATTTTGCAGGACAGATTAACGGAACCACTGGTTATGAAGAAGCCGCTTCTCAAGGATTAATGGCAGGAATAAATGCTCATTTAAAAGTAAAAGAAAAAGATCCTTTTACACTAAATAGGGATGAAGCATATATAGGAGTTTTGATTGACGATTTAATTACGAAAGGCACCAAAGAGCCATACCGGATGTTTACTTCTAGAGCAGAATACCGAACTTTATTACGTCAAGACAATGCCGATTTTAGACTTACTAATAAGTCTTTTGAAATTGGGTTAGCTTCTAAAAAACGGTTAACAACAATGAAAAAAAAGCAAAAAGAATCCGATGCTTTTATTCAATTTTTTAAGAACACAAGTGTTAGTCATAAGATATTAAATCCTATTTTAGAAGAAAAAAATTCTGCTCCTGTTAAGCAAATGGATAAATTATTTAAACCATTTTCTCGACCAAATATCACGATGGACGATATGAAAAAAATAAAAGAAGTGGACGATTATATAGCTAAACATAACTTAGACAGAGAAGTATTAGAACAAACAGAAATTCAAATAAAATACGCTGGATATATTAACAAAGAAAAACTAAATGCGGATAAATTAAATCGATTAGAAGGAATTAAAATTCCAGAAAATTTTGACTATTCTAAATTAAAATCATTGTCTTACGAGGCATTAGAAAAACTAAAAACCATAAAACCTGTAACCGTTTCACAAGCATCAAGAATTAGTGGAGTTTCCCCAAATGATATTTCAGTATTGTTAGTGTATATGGGAAGATAGTAATAAATGTTCCACGTGGAACATTATGATAAAGTTAAGAGTGCTGAGTGTATAAAAGAAACTTAAACAAATATCATCTACGAAAATCATTGATCCCGAGGATTCGGGAGCAGGATAAAAACAATAAAATTCGACTTTAACAAACCTCTTTTGCACCTCTGTGCCTTTGCAAGAAAACAAAAATGAACATATCAAATCCTAACATTCCAACTAAAGTAAAAGACCATCTAGTCACAGGAGAAACTTTCGAATTAATCTATGATTTAGAAAGAGAAATGTTAATCACTTCTCCGAAACCAACCACAGAAAACCTTTCTAAATATTACGAAAGTGAAAACTATATTTCACATACCGATAGTAAAAAAGGAATCGTTTCTTATTTATATCAAACTGTAAAAAAACGAGCAATCGAGAAAAAAGTAGCTTTGATAAATTCCTTAAATAATGGAGCTGGAACTTTGTTAGATATTGGAGCTGGAACAGGTGATTTTTTAAAGCAAGCAAAAGAAACAAATTGGAAAGTTTACGGAGTAGAACCCAACGAAGGAGCAAAAAAACTAGCGCAAGAAAAAGGAATCAATTTACAAGAAACGATCAACGATTTCAATGGAAAAACTTTTGATGTAATTACGATGTGGCACGTTTTAGAACACGTCCTAAATTTGGAAGAAACTATTTCAACAATAGAAAATTTATTAAAGCCAGGAGCAACATTAATAATTGCAGTTCCTAATTATAAATCGTTTGATGCAAATCATTATAAGGAGCATTGGGCAGCTTACGATGTGCCAAGACATTTATGGCATTTTTCTCAAACTTCGATGCGAAAAATATTTTCAAAAAACCTTCAGTTTGTAAAAACGAAACCAATGATTTTCGATTCGTTTTATGTAAGCCTTCTTTCCGAAAAAAATAAAACAGGAAAGCAAAATCTTTTAAAAGCATTTTTTGTGGGATTGCGATCAAATTTATCCGCTTGGAACACAAAAGAGTATTCTTCCTTAATATACTGCTTCAAAAAAGTGAAATAAGAGGAATTAAATAAGTTTCAACTCAGTTTACAGGTAAAACACCACTTACGATTACGATCTTATAAAAAGCACTTAAAAGCTTTTATATGAAGCGCGTTATAATAAATAGTAATAATCAATAATAAATATTCAATAGAAAATATTTATACCAACTCTTTTTTATGAATAAGGCGAGTTAATTGAATAGACAAATCGGTAAAAATAATTTTTGCATTTCCGTTTCGTTCAATATGAAATTCTGCTTTTTCTAAAGCTTCAGAAATTTCAAAAATATTATTTTGATGAACAAAAGGAGCAAATTTATCTAAAGAGAATTTTCCGTCGTGACTTTCAAAATACAATAAGGAATCAGCTTTATAATTCTTTAGCAAAGCTTGTCTAAAAATCTCTAAACAAAAGCTTAAAAACTTCTTTTGAGTTTCGCGTCCTTCCTTAGCAATGTTTTCGCTCCATTCCATTAAATCGTTGATAGCTCCTTTATTTCCTTTTGCTTTAAAAGCGGTACGAACCCAAGAAACAAATAGATTTTCAAAGGCAATATCATTACTATCATTGGCAATAATATGAAGTGCTTTATTATAATCTCCATTTGCTTGATGGCTTATTTTCTTAGCTAAAATATTTACAATGTTATGTTTATCAACTAATTGAGTAGCGATATCGTTTTCGGTTAATAACGGAATATGTAGTTTCTGACAACGAGATTGTATGGTACCTAATATATTTTGTTCTTCTTCGGTTACTAATAAAAGCACTGTTTTTTCTGGTGGCTCTTCTACTAATTTTAGAATTTTATTGGCACATTCAGTATTCATTTTATCTGCCATCCAAATAATCATCACTTTATATCCGCCTTCGTAGGCTTTTAGTGAAAGTTTTTTTGAAATATTTTGAGCTTCATATTTGCTAATATTTCCCTGTTTTTTTTCAATTCCTATAAATTGAAACCAATCGTATAAAGATGCGTAGGTGTTTTTAAGAACAAATTCTCTCCATTCTGAAGAAAAATTATCAGAAATTGGATGCGTTTTTACATTTTCATTTGAGTTCACAGGATACACAAAATGAAGGTCGGGATGATTTAATTTTGAAACTTTATTAGCACAGTTTAAATAAGCATCACTTCCCTTAGGATAAGAATGACATAAAATCTCTTTGGCATAGCTCAATGCCAATGCTAAAACTCCCGAACCAGCCTCACCAATAAATAGTTGTGTATGCGGAATCCTTCCGTTTTCCACCGTATTTATTAAGTGTGATTTAATATGTTGTTGTCCTATTACTTCGGAAAAATCCATAGACAATATTACGGTTTTTTAGTCAAAAAATAAGCTTTCAAAATCCTATCTTTGCAGTCAAATATTAAATTAATGAAAACAGTAAACGACTTTAATTTCAAAAATAAAATTGCATTGATTCGAGTAGATTTTAATGTTCCATTAAACGAAGATTTAGAGGTAACCGATATAACCAGAATCAAAGCAGCTAAAAAAACAATTATTAAAGTTTTGGAAGATGGCGGAAGATGTGTTTTAATGTCGCATTTAGGAAGACCAAATGGAATTGAAGAAAAGTTTTCATTAAAAAATATTGTCAAGAAAGTAAGCGAAGTAATTGGCGTAAAAGTTTATTTTTCAGAAGATTGTGTAGGAGAAAAAGCGGAAGAAGCGGTAGCCGAATTAAATAACGGAGAAATTCTTTTATTAGAAAATCTACGTTTTCATAAAGAAGAAAAATCAGGAGATAATGCCTTTGCAGAACAGCTTTCAAAATTAGGTGATATTTATGTAAATGATGCCTTCGGAACCGCTCATAGAGCCCATGCATCAACTACAGTAATTGCTGATTATTTTTCAGAAAATAAATGTTTTGGATTGTTATTGGCTTCCGAAATAGAGAATATTGAAAAAGTTTTAAAACATTCTGAAAAGCCAGTAACCGCAATTATTGGAGGTGCAAAAGTATCTTCAAAAATTACGATTATCGAAAATATTTTAGATAAAGTAGATCACCTTATTATTGGTGGCGGAATGGCATTTACATTTATTAAAGCCCAAGGCGGAAAAATTGGAAATTCCTTAGTAGAAGATGACAAACAAGAATTAGCATTGTCTATTTTAAAACAAGCAAAAGAAAAAAATGTAAAAATTCATCTTCCAGTAGATGCGATTGTTGCAGATGCTTTTTCTGAAGATGCAAATACCAAAACCGAAGCAATCAATGCTATTTCTGAAGGATGGATGGGATTAGATACAGGATCTGAAACTAACAAAATTTTCACAGAGGTAATTTTGAATTCAAAAACCATATTATGGAACGGTCCCGTGGGTGTTTTTGAAATAGAGAAATTTGCGAAAGGAACGATTTCTTTAGGAAATGCAATTGCCGAAGCTACCAAAAACGGAACTTTCTCATTAGTAGGCGGAGGAGACTCGGTAGCAGCTGTAAAACAATTTAATTTAAGCGATAAAGTAAGTTATGTTTCTACTGGTGGTGGTGCTATGCTTGAGATGTTAGAAGGAAAAATATTGCCTGGCATTAAAGCAATGTTGAAGTAATTTTTACAGATTAGATGACTCTAAGGGTCTGTCACGAAATAACCTATACATATATACTCGTTCTTTTGCCGCTTTTCTTTGTTAAAAAATATTCAAGTAACTAAGGCTATTGTCATATTTTTCGCCTTGAAAAACAACAAAATTACTTCGTATATTCTGTACACTTTATTTCGTAACAGACCCTAAGACATCTAATCAATTTATAGTTAAATTAAGGTAAAAGTTAAAATCTTTGCCTTTTCTCACTATTTTCCTACATTTAGCAAAATTTTAAAATCAATAATACGTTCCAGTTATATGAAGCACGATAAATATCCCCAAATTCTTTTTATATTTCTTTTTCTTATAAGTATAACTACTGCTTTTTCGCAAGAAGAAATTTCGGTATCCGATACTGTTTCTGTTATTAAAGCAACATTACCTCAAAAAACAATTCAGGTTACAGATACTATTATCACTAAACAATCAGAGGGTGATTTTGGTTCTCCTTTAGTAAATACAACTACTAAAGATTCTTTAATTTTTGACCTTCAAGACCATGCTATTGCTAAAAAAGCAGATAGTTTATGGATGCAAGAACTTTTTAGTACTAGTTTATTTAATGAATTGTACAATGAAATTACAAACGAAACATACGGTTCGATAGAATACAGAGAGTTACCAACAGATACTTTAAAAAAACGCCTTGAAGCATTAAATGCCAGAACCCCTTTTAATGTAGAATACAACGCTTCTTTAGAAAGCGTTATCAAACACTATTTAAAAAACAGAAGAAAATCCATTACTAAATTGATGGCTTTGAGCGAATATTATTTTCCGATGTTTGAACAGGAATTGGACAAACATAATCTTCCATTGGAAATAAAATATTTAGCCATTGTAGAATCTGCTTTAAACCCCAAAGCACAATCTAGAGTAGGTGCAAAAGGACTTTGGCAGTTTATGTTTACCACCGGAAAAATGTACGGCTTGGAAGTAAGTTCGTACGTAGATGAACGTGCAGACCCAGAACGTTCTACCGAAGCCGCAAGTAAATATTTAAAGAGTTTATATAAAAGTTTTAACGATTGGGATTTGGCATTAGCCGCTTATAATTCTGGTCCTGGAAATGTTTCAAAAGCCATTAGAAGATCTGGAGGAGAAACCAATTATTGGAAAATTAGAAAAAAATTACCTAGAGAAACTGCTGGTTATGTTCCTGCATTTTTAGCAACGATGTATATTTTTGAATATGCTGAGGAACATGGATTTAAAAAAACTGCTCCACAGTTTCATCATATCGCAACCGATACGGTTCATGTAAAACGATTAATCACCTTGGAACAAGTTGCAAAAGTAACCAACATTCCTTTGGCCGAAGTGGAGTTCTTAAACCCTTCTTATAAAGTTGGAATCATTCCTTTTGTAAAAGAAAAAAACTACAGTTTACGATTACCAGTTGAAGCCATCGGAAAATTTGTAGCAAACGAAGAAGCAATTTATGCTTTTGCTCAAGGGGAAATAAAAAACAGTGAAACGCCTTTACCAAAATATGTTGAACAACCTGACCGAATACGATACCGAGTAAAAAGCGGCGATTATTTGGGAAGAATAGCAGAACGTTATGGAGTTGGTGTAAGTCAGATTAAAAGATGGAACGGTCTTAAAAGCAATAATTTAAGAGTAGGTCAACGCCTTACTATTTATCCTACAAAACCAATTGCATATTCAAAAAAAGCAAGTGTTGCAAAAACCACCACCAAAGGCAATTCTAAAATTTATACCGTTAAAAATGGTGACTCATTATGGAGTATTTCTCAAAAATTTCCTGGGGTAAGTGTTCAGAATATAAAAAAATGGAACGATATTAGCAGTAATAAATTAAAACCCGGAATGAAGCTAAAAGTTTCAAAGGGATAATTTTCAAATACTCCATAATGAAAGTATTTTATATTGCACTTCTATCTATCGTTGTCTTGTTTTCTTGTAATGACAACGGAAATAAAAAAAGCACGTACCGTCAAAGTTCTGTAGGGAATATTAATTCGCTTCAAATTTTAATAACCGATGAACTTTGGAACGATGTTGTTGGAGAAGAAATAAGAACTTTTTTTGCTGCTCCTACTGAAGGACTTCCACAAGAAGAACCTTTATTTTATATAAATCAAATGAATCCCTCTACTTTTAGTGGGTTTATTAAAAGTAATCGGTTGTTTTTGCATGTTACTATTGGTGAAGAAAATAAAGTTAGCATTTCAAAAGACCCTTATGCAAGACCACAAACGGGTGCAATAATTACAGGTAAAACGGAAGAAGATTTAGTATCATTAATTTCAAAAAATCAAGAAAAAATTATTGCAGCATATCATAAATCTGAAATAAAAGAACGGCAACGCAGAACAGCAATTTCACCTAAAAAAATAGATTCGTTAAAAGAACGATTTGGTTTGAGCATCCAAATGCCTTCAGCTTATAGAACAGCACATAAAGGACCAGATTTTTATTGGCTTCGGAAAGATTTAAAAAAGACAGGATCTACTAATATACTTATTTATGAGGTTCCTTTAAACACAATTACCAATGATAGTGTTGCTTTAGGCGATATTTTAATGATGAGAGATTCTATTGGAGGAAATTTATTACCAGTAGAAGACAACGGAAAATTTGGAACGGATTACGACTATTCCCCTAATTTCTACGGAATAGAATTGGATGGAAAATTCACCTATTTAACCAAAGGGGTTTGGGATGTAAAAGGAGAATTTATGGCAGGACCTTTTATTAATTATGCAGTAAGAGATGAAAAAAACAACCGCTATTTAATTATCGAAGGTTTCACTTTTGCTCCATCGGAACGTAAACGAAACCTTCAATTTGAGTTAGAATCTATAATTTTATCTTCAAAAATAGATTAGTCTTTTTTCTCAGGTTTATCATCCTCATCGCTGTCTTCCTTAGAAGCATCCTTAAACTCTTTAATTCCACTTCCTAATCCGCGCATCAATTCAGGGATTTTCTTTCCGCCGAAAAGAAGCAATACAACAAGAACAATTAATATTATTTGCCAAGCTCCCATTACTAATGGTAAAAATAGTGCATTCATAGTTTGAATTATTTACAGCAAAGATAATAAGAAATCATTACAATCATTATCTTATTAAGAAATCTAATTCAACTTCTTAAACTTATGGTAACTTAACAAGCTACTACAATTCTAATTTTTATATTTGCTTACAGGAATATTAACAATGAAAAAAGAAAAAAGAGCTAAAAAAATTAAACAAAAGCTACTTAATAAGTATCGTTTAGTAGTGTTAAATGAAGATACTTTTGAAGAACGGTTTACTTTTAAACTCAATCGTCTTAATGTATTTGTGTTTAGTATTATTTCTGCTTTAGTTTTAATTTCAACTACCACATTAATTATTGCTTTTACACCTTTACGGGAATATATTCCTGGATACTCATCGGTTTCATTAAAGAAAAAAGCAACCAAACTTGCCTACAAAACAGATTCTTTGCAACAAATAATTGCTATTAATGAGCAGTATTTAACTTCTATAAAAAAAGTATTGACAGGTGATGTGAAAACTGTCGATTTTAACAAAGATTCTATCATTGAAGCAGCAGAAAGAGACAAGTCAGGATTCGACTTAAGACCATCAAAAGACGATTCACTACTTAGAGAAAAAGTATCATTAGAAGACAAATACAATCCATTAGTAACAAATTCTGAAATAAATTTTGTGCTTTTTCCTCCCGTAAAAGGAACAATTTCCGATGGATTTAACGCCAAAGAAAAACATTATGCGGTAGATGTAGTAACCTCTAAAGACGCACCAGTTAAAGCAACAGCAGACGGAACGGTTATTTTTTCTGAATGGACCGTTGAAACAGGATATGTAATTATTATTGAACACACAAATAACCTTATTTCGGCCTACAAACACAATTCGTTACTTTTAAAAACTCAAGGAGAATTAGTAAAAGCAGGTGAAGTAATAGCAAAAGTTGGGAATACGGGTGAGTTTTCCACAGGTCCACATCTTCATTTTGAATTATGGAGTGACGGCTACCCAATAGATCCAACCGATTTTATAGATTTTGAGTAGTTTTAAATTGAATGATATAATGATTGAATGGTTTAATGAGAAAATACTATAATTAAGAGAATAAGGATGTATTTAAAAAAAATAGCAGCAAAAATATTAGCAAATAGGGCTTATAAAAGCATTCAGAAATGGGCTTCAAATCCTATTGAAACACAAGAGAAAATTTTTAAATCACTAATTAAAAACGCCCAAAATACTTCTTTTGGAAAAGATCATAATTTTCAAAATATAAAATCCCATCACGATTTTATTAATCAAGTTGCTGTTCGAGATTATGAAGCTCTAAAAAGCTATTTTGAAAGAACTGCTTCTGGTGAAGAAAATGTACTTTGGAAAGGGAAACCCACCTACATTGCCAAAACCTCAGGAACTACATCTGGAGCAAAATACATTCCTATAACAAAACAATCGATGCCATTTCATATTGAAGCCGCGAAGAATGCCTTGTTCTGTTATATTCATGAAACTAAAAATGCTGATTTTGTCAACGGAAAAATGATTTTTCTTCAAGGAAGCCCCGTATTAGAAGTCGTCAACGGAATTAATATTGGAAGACTTTCTGGGATTGTTGCACACTTTGTACCTAAATACCTTCAAAAAAACAGATTACCAAGCTGGGAAACCAATTGCATTGATGATTGGGAAACCAAAGTAGATGCCATTGTTGAAGAAACCAAAAACGAGAATATGACTTTAATTAGTGGTATTCCGTCTTGGGTGCAAATGTATTTTGAGCGTTTACGAACCGCTACGAATAAAAGCGTTGGTGATCTATTTCCAAATTTTAATTTGTTTGTGTATGGCGGTGTAAACTACGAACCTTACAGAGCGAAGTTTGAAGAAATGATAGGAAGACGCGTTGATAGTATTGAACTTTACCCAGCTTCGGAAGGATTTTTTGCTTTTCAAGATACCCAAACTGTAAAAGGAATGTTACTCCTTTTAAACTCCGGAATATTTTATGAGTTTATTGAAGCTTCTAAATTCTATGATGAAAACCCAAAACGACTTACAATTGGCGAAGTAGAAATCGATGTAAATTATGTAATGATTATCTCTACCAATGCTGGACTTTGGGCATATAATATTGGCGATACAGTGATGTTTACTTCCATAAAACCTTATCGTGTGATTGTTTCGGGAAGAATAAAACATTTTATTTCTGCTTTTGGCGAACACGTAATTGGTAAAGAAGTAGAACAAGCTATAAAGGAAGCGATGCAAGAGTTTAAGTTCTCTATTTCAGAATTTACGGTGGCTCCACAGACCAATCCGCCAGGAGGAGAATTTCCTTTTCATGAATGGTTCATCGAGTTTGAAGAAACTCCAAAAAACCTACCAGAAATTGCAGCTTTTATAGATAAAAGTATGCAGCAACAAAATACTTATTATTTCGATTTGATTGAAGGGAGTGTGCTTCAACCTTTAAAAGTAACGCCTCTTTCTTCGGGGAGTTTTAATAACTATATGAAATCACAGGGGAAACTTGGAGGACAAAATAAAGTTCCAAGACTTTCAGATAATCGTAAGATTGCGGATCAATTACTTTAATAGTATTTTTGCACAAATAAAACAGATGATAATAACACATAAAAGAACGCGAGCACAAGAAAGCTCAGGAGCTATTGAAAGGTTATACATTACCATGCGTCACCTCTTTAATCGTGGGTTTTACAAGCCTATGGGAGTTTCGGGAGAAACATTAAGAGAGGCATTATTAACACTTGCCCCAGAAATTTACGGCACTATTGCCGAGGATAAGGTAGAATTACAAGGGCTGCTTTATGTAATTGATAGGCTTCCTATTGGGATTGAAGAATGTAGTTTTATAAACTTAACGAGCGATGAAGGCTATAAAGATTCACATTTTGAACCGATTATTCCGGTAAAAAGAAGAAGAAATTGCTATCGCATAGACGATCAACAAATGAATATTGAGGTAACTCGTGGGCGTTCCGAAATTTATGATATTCTTACGCACCTTACCTTCCTTTTTATCGAGTCGCATAAAATTATGTCTCAAGTAGTCATTAACGACGGAAATGATGTAAATCGTGATTGGAAAAAATTAGAAGCTGCGGTTACTAAAAAAACTAAATTAACTCAAAAAGAAAAAGAAATTGCGCTAACTCATACCGCAAATTTTCTAGGAAGAACTTTTGAAGAAGTAAATGAGGTTTATCCAGATTTTGCTACCAAAACTGACCCACATCGTTTCTTAAAAATCATCTATTATTTAGGAAAACTAGCGATTGAAGAAGTAACCACCAACAATAAGCGTATTGTTACTTTTAGTCCAGTGTTGAGAGAGCGTTTGGGACATCATATTCACGGAGAAATTTGGGCTTCTTGCATTAAGAAAAAACTGGATGAAAACGGATTATTAGAAAGACCGATCCATATCATCAGTGCCAATATGCACAGTGTAATGAATACTATTTACAGTCCGTTGGTATTGAAAACAGAGTATAAAAAATGCTCAGAAATGGAGGTTTACGAAATGCTGAGTGATTCAAAAAACTCGTTACTTCGGAAAAAAGTAATGAAATACGCTGCTCAAAACGGATTGATTTACATAAAAGACACGAGTGGAACCAATATTAATGTTCAGATTATTGATACTGCTAAAGTGCCAGGTTTGACTACTTCGGAAGAAAATAAACCTGTGATTATCGTAATGGATTATGCTTTTGGCGAGCAAGCCTTTGAAACGATGGACGAGCTTTTAAAACCTTATAAAGTTGCTAAAAAGGAAAAACAATTTTTAGATGTAGTTTCTGTTTCGATTATGGGAAAAGCAGGGATTTTAGAAGGAGGAAAAGGCGATATTATGATTCCCTCGTCACATGTTTTTGAAGGTACAGCAGATAATTATCCATTTAAAAATATGCTGAAAAAATCTCATTTTGAGGGAGAAGACGTCAATGTTTTTAAAGGAGCAATGATAACCGTTTTAGGAACATCACTTCAGAATAAAGATATATTGAAATTCTTCCATGATTCTACTTGGAATGTAGTGGGACTTGAAATGGAAGGTGCTCATTATCAAAAAGCTATTCAGTCGGCTTCAAAAATTAGACGAAGCATCAGCTCGAAAGTGAAAGTACAATATGCATATTACGCTTCAGATAATCCATTAAAAACAGGAAGTACCTTGGCATCTGGAGGTTTAGGAACTTCAGGAGTAAAACCTACTTATTTGATTACTAAAAAAATGTTAAATCAGATTTTAAAATAAAGATATAAGACCGCTTCGCTTTAAGACATAAGACAAAAAGGCTTCATTGAAACTAACAAACGATAATTTTTTATTTATGATAATTATAGAAAAAAATCAGGAAACAGTTTCAAATTTTATTACAGAGAACAAGAAAATAAAGATAAAATGAATAAAATATTAATAACAGGAGGAGCAGGATTTATAGGTTCCAATTATGTTGAATTAGCTATTGAGAACTCTGAAAATCAGATTTTCGTACTAGATAACTTGACCTATGCGGGGAATTTAAAAAACTTAGAAACTGTAGAAAACCTTCCAAATTACACTTTTATAAAAGGAGATATTTGTGATGAAGCTTTAGTAGATAGCTTGTTTAAAGAACATCAATTTAATAAAGTGGTTCATTTTGCTGCCGAATCTCACGTGGATAATTCCATCACTGGTCCTGGAGCTTTTATCCAAACCAATATTATTGGGACTTTTAATTTGTTACATAGTGCTTATCGTTTGTGGATGAACGGTCCAAATCAATTAAATGATGAGTATCAAAACGCACGTTTTTTACACGTTTCTACCGATGAGGTTTACGGTACTTTGGGTGAAACAGGATTGTTTTTAGAAACAACTCCTTATGCGCCAAACAGTCCGTATAGTGCTTCAAAAGCATCTTCAGATTTTATAGTGAGAAGTTATTTTCATACCTACGGAATGCCAGTGGTTACTACCAATTGTTCCAATAACTACGGAAAACATCAACATAAAGAAAAACTAATTCCAACCATTATTAGAAAAGCAATTTCAGGAGAAAAAATTCCTATTTATGGCAACGGAAAAAACATTCGCGATTGGATTTATGTAACCGATCATTGTAAAGGAATTAAACTCGTTTTAGACCAAGGAAGATTGGGCGAAACCTACAATATCGGTGGAAGAAACGAACGAGAAAACCTGTATATTGCTTATACAATTTGTGAATTGCTAGATGATTTAGTTCCTAATAAAACGCCATATAAAGATCAAATGGAATTTGTTCAAGATCGTGCAGGTCACGATTTTAGATACGCCATTGATGCCGATAAAATTGAAAATGAATTGGGTTGGCAAGCGGAAGAAAATTTTGAAAGCGGAATTTTGAAAACTATTGAGTGGTATTTGAATAATCGTTCGTTTTTATCATAACATTTGTATAACACATTGTTGTTTTTTATCTTTGAGCCAAATAATTGAATTATGAAGATACAGACCGCATTCAGATTTGACGAAGAGTTGCTAGAATTAATTAAGGAAAAAGCGAAATCCCAAAAGAGAAGTTTAAATAATTATATAGAATATTTATTGTATCGTGATGTGGGAAATATTCCAAATGAAGAAACAGTAAAAGCCATTGAAGACGCTAGAAATAACGTTAATTTAGAAGTTATTGAAGATTTAGATCTTTATTTGAAAGACTTATTAAACGATAAGGGCTAATAATGTATTTATTAATTGAAACAACTATTTTTAAAAAAGACTTAAAGAAGATTTTAAGAAGAAATAAAAGAGAGCTTGTATTAACTTTTCAGGTTTTAGAAGTACTTAAAAAAAAAGGTGTAAAAGGTATTCCGTTAAAAATGAAACCTCGCCAATTAAAAGGAAATTATAAAGACAATTGGGAATGTCATATTAAACTAGACTTGTTAATTATTTGGTTTCAAATAGAAGACCCTAAAACAATAAAACTAATTAGAATAGGGTCACATTCAGATCTTTTTAAATAGCAATAATGAAACGAGCATGATAGAGTTTTTAAAACACAGCGGAATGACTAATTGCGAACACATAGTTTCCTCTAAAAAATATAATATAAACGTATGAAACTACCCATAGAAATAGAAAAAAATTCTAAAACCCTCTTTCAGCTTTGTAAAAAATATAAAGTGTCAAAATTGTTTTTATTTGGTTCAATTTTAAAGGATAGCTTTAACCCAAAAACAAGTGACATAGATTTTATTGTTGAGATTGAAAATATTCCTCCAATCGAAAAAGGAGAAAATTTAATGTCATTTTGGACAGAATTAGAGCTCCTTTTTTCGAGAAAAATAGATTTATTATCATCAAAAAAAATTAAAAACCCTTATTTATTAAAGGAAATAAACAAAACAAAATCTTTAATTTATGACGGAACGATCTAAAAAACATCTATTTGATATTTTATTTTCAATTAAAGTAATCTTTGAATTTATTGGAGAATTAAATTTTATAGAATATGAAAAAGATCTAAAAACAAAGAGTGCTGTAGAAAGACAATTAGGCATTATAGGGGAGGCTTTAAATAATTTTTCAAAAGATTCAGACAAAGTTAATATCACAAGTGCAAGAGAAATAATAAACTTAAGAAATCGACTTGTTCATGCTTATGACAGTGTTGATGACAGTATAATTTGGGCAATTAAAACAAATCACCTCCCTGTTTTAAAAAAGGAAATAGAGAAATTATTAGATTAAAACATAACTAAAATGAAAGGAATAATTTTAGCAGGAGGTTCAGGAACCAGATTGCATCCAATAACATTGGCAGTAAGTAAACAATTAATGCCAGTCTATGATAAACCGATGATTTATTACCCTTTGTCAACATTAATGTTAGCAGGGATTCGAGAAATATTAATTATTTCGACACCACAAGATTTACCCTTATTTGAAAAATTATTAGGTGACGGAAAACGATTGGGCTGTGAATTTAGCTACGCCGTACAAGACCAACCCAACGGTCTAGCGGAAGCATTTATTATAGGAAAAGAGTTTATAGGAAACGACAAAGTAGCTTTAATATTAGGCGATAATATTTTTTATGGTTCTGGGTTAAAACAACTGCTTCAAGCTAATAATAATCCTGATGGTGGAATTATTTATGCTTATCATGTACAAGATCCAGAACGTTATGGCGTGGTGGAATTTGATAACAACGGAAAAGCAATTTCTATTGAAGAAAAACCATTGCAACCAAAATCTAATTTTGCAGTTCCAGGTATTTATTTTTATGATAATTCAGTCGTTGAAATTGCTGCAACTATGAAACCAAGTGATCGTGGAGAATTAGAAATTACCGACATAAATAACGCCTATCTTCAGCAAGGAAAATTAAATGTAAGTATTCTTGACAAAGGAACCGCGTGGTTAGATACAGGCACATTTGCTTCCTTAATGCAAGCTTCACAATTTGTGGAAGTTATCGAAGAACGTCAAGGGTTAAAAATTGGTTCCATTGAACAAGTAGCTTTTGAAATGGGATATATTACCAAAGAAGAACTCAATATATTAATCGAACCTTTACTTAAAAGCGGTTACGGAAAACAGCTACTTTAAGATACCTAAAATGACGAAAGAAAGTTTCCTTCCAGACGATGTTATTACCAGTAAAATCTTTATTATTAGAGATCAAAAGGTGATGTTAGATAGAGATTTAGCGAATCTTTATGGAGTAGAAACTAAACGTTTAAAAGAAGCTGTGAGAAGAAACAAAGAACGGTTTCCAGAAGATTTCATGTTTGTTTTGACCGATAAAGAGCTTTCTATCTTGAGGTCGCAATTTGCGTCCTCAAGTTGGGGAGGAAGCCGATATGTTCCTATGGTTTTTACAGAACAGGGAGTCGCAATGTTATCAAGTGTGTTAAACAGCCCTCAAGCAATTGCAGTTAATATCAAAATAATTAGAATTTTTACAAAAATAAGAAAAGCACTAAGTGATAATTTAAGTGTGAAATTAGAAATTGAAGAAATTAAAAAGAAACTTACTAATCACAGCAAAAACATAGAATTAGTGTTTAATTACCTTGATGAACTAATTGAAAAAAAAGAAAACAATAAACCAACACAAAAAATTGGTTATAAAAAAGATTAAAGTGAACATTCAAAAAACCAATTTAAAAGATTGCTTCGTATTAACACCTACCATCTTTACAGATGAACGCGGAACTTTTTACGAAACCTACAACCAAAATATATTTAAAAAAGTAACAGGATTAGAAATTGACTTTGTTCAAGATAACCAGTCCACCTCTACTTTAGGAGTTTTACGAGGATTACATTTTCAAGTTGGCGAAATGGCACAAGCAAAATTAGTGAGAGTTGTGCAAGGTAAGGTGTTGGATATTGTTGTGGATTTACGGAAAGATTCAGATACCTTCGGAAAGCATTATGCTATTATTTTAGATGATAAAAAGCAAGAACAATTATTTGTTCCACGTGGATTTGCACACGGATTTATAACCCTTTCTGAAACCTCAAAATTTGCCTATAAATGTGATAATTTTTACGATAAGGCTTCCGAAAGAGGAATTATATACAATGACGCAACCTTACAACTGGATTGGCATCTTTCAAATGATAAACTTATTATTTCAGAAAAAGACAAAGAACTTCCATCGTTTTTGGAAGCAACAAAAGGATGAAAGTATTAGTAACAGGCGCCAATGGGCAATTAGGAAGATGTTTAAAAGATGCATCAGTTAACTTTCCGAACTTAGAATTTATATTCGTTTCAAGAGAAGAGTTGGACATTAGTAATGAAGTTTCTATTTCTAAAATATTTTCAGAAAACAACTTCGATTACTGCATAAATACTGCAGCTTATACCAATGTAGAAAAAGCAGAAAGTGATGCTGATAATGCTTTTAAAATTAATGCTGAGGCGGTTAAAAATTTAGCAAAACAATGTAGGGAGAAGGACGTTGTATTCATTCAGATTTCGACAGATTATGTATTTGATGGAAAAAAAACCGTCCCTTATACCGAGGAAGATGAAACCAACCCTATAAATGTTTATGGAGCTTCTAA
>JAKITD010000047.1 GCA_021648265.1 Flavobacteriaceae bacterium
ACCTGATGATTTCATTGAGTTAAATTATTGGTTATCAGTATAATATACAAATAATTAATAACATAAAACAATTAGTTATCAGTTAAATAAGTGATTTAATTATTTTAAAAAGTATGATTCTGCCCTGACTACTCGTTTTTACGGGCAATAAATATGAAAAAGTTACTACTACTTATTACGCTTTTTATTGGTGTTACCGTTTCTGCACAAATTGTAGATATTCCAGATGCAAACTTTAAATCTCATTTGTTAAATTATAGTCCTACTATTGATACTAATGGAGATGGAGAGATACAATATACCGAAGCTGAGGTAATTACGCAGTTGTGGGCTTTGGGTCTTGGAATAAGTGACCTTACAGGCATTGAGGCGTTTGTAAATATTGAACTTCTAAATGCTTCGGGCAATAGCTTAACCACCTTAGATCTTACAAATAATCTAGCTTTAGAACGGCTTGAACTTAGTGGAAATGATTTAACAAGCATTGATGTTACAAATAGTCTAGCTTTAGAAAAACTTTTTCTTAAAGGAAATGATTTAACAAGCATTGATGTTGCAAATAATCTAGCTTTAGAATGGCTTATTCTTACTGAAAATAATTTAACAAGCATTGATGTTGCAAATAATCTAGCTTTAAGAACTCTTAGTAAAACAGATTTAACAAGCATTGATGTTACAAATAATCTAGCTTTAAGATTGCTTTCTCTTGATGGAAATGATTTAACAAGCATTGATGTTACAAATAATCTAGCTTTATTATGGCTTATTCTTACTGAAAATAATTTAACAAGCATTGATGTATCTCAAAACATAAATTTAGAAAATTTAAAAGTAAGCTACATAAGCAATATTGATTTGTCTAATAATACAAACTTACGGGATCTTAATGTTAGGAACTCAGGTTTAAGCAGTTTAGACCTAAGCAATAATAATAATCTTTGCCGATTATCTCTTTCTAATAATTTTGAATTAAATAGTGTAAATATCCAAAATGGTAATAATGCTGCTTTAATTTATGGAAATTTTTGTTATGATGAAGAAGCTCCTCCGAGCGGAATATATGTAGATAACAACAATCCTGAGTTGCATTTTATTTGTGTAGATGATTTTCTTTTTGCCATTGAAAATTTCACAAATGTTCCTCCTTTAACTTCTTTTATCGAAGATTGCACTACCGCAAGTGGTGATATCAATAGAATACAAGGTGTTATTAGGTATGATGATGAAAATGATGGTTGTGATGGTGGCGATTTACTTTTGGAAGATATTTTGGTAAATACAACCGATGGCACTAATAATTTTGGGAGTATATCAAATGAATTAGGTTTCTATAATTTAAATGTAGTTGAGAATACTTATTCAACAATAATTTTAGGTATTCCTCCATACTTTACACTAACTCCAAACGAGGAAGTTGATACTTTTGTAGGTTTTAATCAAACAGAAATTGCAGACTTTTGTATTACATCAAATTCTACAGCAAATGACTTAACAGTATCGCTAGTGCCTACAAATGAAGCTCGCCCAGGTTTTGATGCGAGTTATCAATTGGTGTATGAAAATGTTGGGACAACTCAATTAAATGGGACTATTGTTTTAGAATTTGACGAAACTCGTGTTTCTTTTAATGAAGCTACACCTACACCAACTAGCCAGACATCTAACACAATAACTTGGGATTTTGGGACTATTAACCCTTTTGAAACTGGTGGTATCTCTATTGAGTTTATCTTAGCGACACCACCCACAAACGAAAATGATGACATATTAAATTATACTACAACTATTAACCCAATTGCAGGCGATGAAACTCCAGATGATAATGTGTTTCAGTTAAATCAGACAATTGTTAACTCCTATGATCCAAACGATAAAACAGTTTTGCAAGGTCATCAAGTTCTTATAGAAAATGCAGACGACTATTTACATTATGTAATACGTTTTCAAAATTTAGGAACTGCTTCTGCTATTAATGTAAGAGTGCAAGATGAATTGGATGAATTATTAGACTGGACGAGTTTTAAAGTACTTGAATCTAGCCACGAGATGGAAGTTCGGATTATTAACAAACAAATAGACTTTATTTTTAATGACATTAACCTTCCTTCAGAAACAACAGATCCAGAAGGTAGTAATGGGTTTGTCATTTTTAAAATAAAACCTATAAATGGTATTAATCTTGGTGATACAATAGAAAATACTGCTCATATCTTTTTCGATTTTAATGCGGCTATTATCACGAATACCGTTTTCACAACTTTTGTAGATGAACTTTCTATAGAAGATTTTAATGAAATTGAAGTGGTACTTTATCCCAATCCGCTTTCAGAAATCCTAACAATTTCTATTTCTGAAAATGTGATATTCAAAAAAGCAATAGTTTATTCATTATTAGGAGAGAAGCTTTTGGAGTCATCAGAAAAGAAAGTAAGTTTTTCAAATTTAGCTTCAGGAATTTATTTTATAACTATTGAAACGGATCAAGGGAGTGTTGTAAAAAGAATTATAAAAGAATAACTGATAAAACAATATTAGATTTTATTTGTTTATTTTTATAAAAAAAAGCAATGAAATATTTACTGCTAATTATTACCACAGCAATATTAATTTCTTGTGGAGCAACAGTTAATTACGATTACGATACCCAAAAGGATTTTTCAGTTTATAAAACCTATGATTTTTACCCCGGAATAGAATCGGGTTTAAGTGAGTTGGATAATATAAGAGTTATGAAGGCAACCGACAGTGTGTTGCAATTAAGAGGTTTTACTAAAAGTGTGGATCCTGATTTTTTAATCAATTTTTTCGCAAAAGAATTTATTACACAATCTAGTACCAGTATTGGTATTGGAGTTGGTGGTGGAGGTCATAATGGTGGCGTTGGAGTAAGTGGAGGTGTACCCGTTGGTGGTGATGAAATTAATCAAACGCTCACTATCGATTTTATAGATAATAAAGCCGACAATCTTTTTTGGCAAGCCGTTGGAAGCGATGAATTAAAAGTGAAAGCAACTTCCGTTCAAAAAGATGCGTATTACTTTAAACTCATTAGTAAAATTATGACAGGTTTCCCACCAGAAAAGTAATCATTCCTAATTATTAGAAAGTTTATAATAGTAGAGCCGCCTTAATAAATAATGATTAAACACCTATTAATACTGCTTTTTCCGTTTTTTGTCTTTGGACAAGCTCCCTTTTCTAAAGCCGATTCCTTGTTTCAGAATAAAGAATATTCACAAGCTGAATTACTGCTAAATTCCATTTTAAAAGAAACCCCAAACAACATTAAATTCCTAGAGCTTTTAGGTGAAACTTATACACTTCAAGAAAAATGGGAAGATGCCGTTGAAGTTTTTAGAAAGCTAGTAGATATTGAACCTGAAAGTGCAGAATATCACTATAAATATGGTGGAGCATTGGGGATGAAAGCCATAAGAAGCAATGCGGTTTCAGCTTTTTTTATGATTGATAATATTGAAGATGAATTTTTAAAAACTCTGGCCTTAGACAAAAATCACATAGATGCACATTGGGCTTTGGTGGTTTATTACACAGAATTACCCGGAATTTTAGGCGGAAGCATTAAAAAGGCTTTGAAGTATTCTGAGGAATTAAAAACAATTTCATTGGTAGATTATTACCTTTCAAAAGGATATGTTTATAAATATGGTGATAAGTTTGAATTAGCGGAAGAAAATTATTTAAAAGCTGTTGAAGTAGGAGGTTCCCTTACTTGTTTTCAGAAATTAAGCGATTTATATGAAACCGAAGGATCGCATCAAAAAGCTATAAATACCATCGAAGAAGCCAACGATAAATTACAACGAAACTCTTTAAACTATCAATTAGGAAAAGTTTCTGCAGCCTATAACTTAGAACTCGAAAAAGGAGAAAATTGCCTAAAAAAGTACATTGAAAACTACACTCCAGAAGATGGAATCCCTTTAGGGTGGGCTTATTACCGATTGGCACAAATATTCAGACATAAAAACAATCAGCAAACCGCACTTAGTTGGATAAATAAATCCCTTTATTTTCAACCCGATTTTGAACCAGCACAAAAAGAAAAAGAATTGATTTTGAAGATGTAAAAACATCTTTCTGTTTTCAAAAGATCGCTTCGTGCCTCGCGAAGACATTTCAATTTCGATTCCGTACCTTCGATACGATTCGTAAAAAAACCGAATCACTCAGGGTACTTTATTTATTGTTAATAACGAAGACTGTTCAATTTCAGGTTCAAGTTCGACTTCAATTTCAAGTTCATTTTTGTACCTTTACTTCATCTATTAATTTTTAAGATACCTGCCTTCGCAGGCATTATATGAACATACATTTTATAGCAATAGGCGGAGCAGCGATGCACAATCTAGCATTAGCACTTCATTTAAAAGGAGACACCATTACAGGAAGCGATGATGAAATTTTTGACCCTTCAAAAAGCAGGTTAGCAGCCAGAGGAATATTGCCAGAAACATTTGGTTGGTTCCCTGAAAAAATCACAAATAACCTAGACGCTATAGTTCTAGGAATGCACGCCAAAGAAGATAATCCAGAATTGTTGAAAGCACAAGAGTTAGGACTAAAAATTTATTCCTATCCAGAATTTTTATACGAACAATCCAAACATAAAACCCGTGTAGTAATTGGTGGAAGTCACGGAAAAACAACTATTACTTCTATGATTTTACACGTAATGCACTATCACGATCGCGAGGTAGATTATATGGTAGGCGCTCAATTAGAAGGTTTTGATGTGATGGTAAAACTCACCGATGAAAATGATTTTATAGTTTTAGAAGGCGATGAATATTTAAGTTCACCTATAGATAGACGGCCAAAATTTCATCTGTACAAACCAAATATCGCATTGATTAGCGGAATTGCTTGGGATCACATTAATGTGTTTCCTACTTATGAAGGGTATGTGGAGCAGTTTCGGATTTTTGTAGATTCAATTGTGGAAGGCGGAAGTATTACTTATAATGAAGAAGATGAAGAGGTAAAAGAAATTGTGGAAGCTTCAGAAAATGCGATTCGGAAATTTCCATACCAAACTCCAGAATATTTTATTGAAGAAGGAAAAACCTTTTTAATGACTTTTGAAGGGTCTATTCCTGTTGAAATTATTGGCGATCATAACCTAAATAATTTGGCAGGAGCCAAGTGGATTTGCCAACAAATGGGAATTGGAGATGAAGATTTTTATGAAGCGATTTCAACATTCCAAGGAGCCAGCAAACGATTAGAGAAAATAGCAACAGCTCCTACGAGTGCTATTTATAAAGATTTTGCACATTCTCCAAGTAAGGTAAAAGCAACAACCCAAGCTGTTAAAAAACAATTCCCAGGAAGGCAACTAACCGCCTGTTTAGAGTTACATACCTATAGTAGTTTAAATCCTGAATTTTTATCTGAATACAAAGGAGCTTTAGATGCAGCAGATAAAGCAGTCGTTTTTTATTCACCACATGCTGTTGAGTTAAAAAAGTTAGAAGCAATTTCGAGTCAGCAAAT
Source organism: Flavobacteriaceae bacterium (assembly GCA_021648265.1). Lineage (GTDB taxonomy): Bacteria > Bacteroidota > Bacteroidia > Flavobacteriales > Flavobacteriaceae > Marifrigoribacter. The sequence goes on from JAKITD010000047.1 coordinate 5,518, forward strand.
TGCAGCTGCTTTCCAGAGAGATGATTTAATTATTTATACCAATCCAGAAGAATTTAAAACCTTTTTATTTTCTCAAGAACTTGAAAACACTTCCCTTTTATTAATGAGTAGCGGTAATTATGGAGGTTTGGATTTTGATGAGGTTAAGGAATTGATTCATTGAAATTGGAAACGTCTTTGCGAGGAAGATATAACGAAGTAATCTTTTGAAATATGACATGTTGTGTATTTAATATACTAATTATTAAAACTTCTCGTTTATAATATTACAAAACACCAATCGCCTATATTTAAAACTACATTTATTAACCAAAACCATTTAATTATGAAAAGAGTTTTTTATGTTAGTTTTATTTTATCCCTATTTTTTATTGCCTGTAATGATGATAACGATGCTACAACAGAACCTGAAGTAGTTGAAAATTACTATGCCTTAAAAATTGGGAATAATTGGAAATATGAATATTTCCAAAGAGTTGGTCAAACCGATGAGTTTGAAACTATGGGAATTATCGAAGAAGTTTTAATTACCGAAACAACCGAAATAGGTGGAGAAACTTATTTTGTGTTTCAAAGCAATACTACAGGAAATGATAGTGGGTCGGATTTCCCTGTAGAAAATGGAATTACTACAAGAAATGTAAGAGATTCTTTAGGGTATTTAATTGAGTTAGATCACCACATTTTATTTTCAAACGAAAATTTAGAGGATTATTTAATAAGTGATCAAGAATGGGGAAATGTTTATGGAGTGTTGTTAGAAGGCAATGAAAACATTACAGTTGAAGCTGGGACTTTTCTTTGCAATCAAAATAAAATATATACTATCCTCGAAAACACAGGCGAAATAGCAAATGGAAGAGATAGGATATATTTTTCAGACGGTGAAGGAGAAATATTTAGAGAATATTCTGGAGTAAATAGTATCTTACATATTTGGGAAAAAAGACTAATTGAATATGAAATAATAGATTAACTTACTTATAAATAGTGTTGATAAATCCAATGATATCCTCATTGGATTTTTTTATGAGTTCTTGTTTAGCATTTTCTTGATCTTGCTCGAATTTGTCCTGTGAAAGTTTAAATTTTCCTTCCCAATGGGTTATTTCAATTTCAAAAGCGTGAATGTAATGGATAAATTTATCCATTTTTGGATTGTCAATAGTTAACTGGAATTTATGGTCTGGAGCCTCTAAAAATTCAGTCATAGAAACCATAGTTTGTTTTGCTTTTTCAGGATTTGTAATTGCTGTAACATTTCCTGTTATATGGACTATTATATAATTCCAAGTAGGAAGCTGCTCAGTAGTGTAAACACTTGGCGAAATGTAAGTGTCAGATCCTTTAAAAACCAAGGTCACTTCTTTATTATCTTTTAACAAATTAGCTTGAGGGTTGTTTAAATCTATATGTCCCAACAATTTTCCGGTTTCTTCATTAAAAATAACGGGTAAATGTGTAATTAACGGCTTATCATCTTTCACCGAAACCAACATCGCTAAAGGATACTGTTTAATAATAGCAATCATTTTTTGTCTATCATTAGACTGATGATATGGAGGTGGATAATTGTTCAATTTATATAATATGTTTGAGTTTAGTACAAAAGCAGACTGCATACTGTAGACTGAATTACTGATTAAGCTCCAAATTGTTTTAAATGATGATCCAAGTGTTTATAATTCATTTTTCCGTATTGTTCTGGAGTAAATTTACCAAAGACAGGATGAGGTGCGCATTCGGTTTGGTTTTTATTTTTGTGAAAATCGTTTACCAAATTCAGTGATTTTTCTCTTTCAGGATTAAAGTCAATTTGTTCTGTAATTACAAAACCCTCACCTGTTGGAATATTTTTTCTCCAAGGTTTGTCATTGTACATAATAGATTTCATTAAGGAGAAAATGAATTTTTTAAAAAAGCCAATTTTAGCTTCCATTTTTAAATCTCCATTAATTACATCGAAAGGTTTTTGACAATGAGTAAGCATTTGACCTACGTTCATTTTCCCCCATTCTGCTTTTGAATCATCGGTTAAGTTGTTAATTCTGGTGGTGATTTCGTTATGTGCTTCGGATTCAAAAAGTGATTTCATAGTTTTTTTAGTAATTTTAATTCAGTTTAAATATAAGATATTATCTTTATAGTCTCCCCTTAAATTAAAACCGTTCATTTTGAAAGAAACAAAACCATCTTTCTCTATTAAAAACTGGAGTGAAGACGATCGTCCTAGAGAAAAATTACTTCAGAAAGGAAAAAACATATTAAGCAATGCAGAATTAATAGCCATATTAATTGGCTCTGGAAACAGAGATGAAAGTGCTGTGGCATTAAGTAAACGAATTTTAAACTCGGTTGAAGATAATTTAAACGGGCTAGGAAAGCTCTCTGTAAGCGAATTGATAAAATTTAAAGGAATAGGCGAAGCTAAAGCAGTGAGTATAGTTGCAGCACTAGAATTAGGAAGAAGACGAAGGGGAGAGGAAGCCTTGGAAAGAAAAAAAATCACCTCAAGTTCCTCCGTTTTTGAATTGATGCAACCTATAATTGGAGAGTTGCCACACGAGGAATTTTGGATTGTTTATTTAAATAATTCTAACAAAGTATTGCAAAAAATACAGTTAAGTAAAGGCGGAATCACAGGGACTTTGGTAGATGTTCGTTTGGTTTTAAAAACCGCTTTGCAATTGGGAGCCGTTGGATTAATTTTAACACATAACCATCCATCGGGTACTTTAAAGCCAAGTCAGGCAGATAAAAACATCACTCAAAAACTAAAAACTGCTGGCGAAAGTTTAGATATAAAAGTACTGGATCATGTAATTATTACTGAAAAAGCGTATTTTAGCTTTGCAGACGAAAACCTACTTTAATACGAATGAACCTATTAATTTATTCCCAAAAAATTACTCCTCGCATTACGTATGTATTCAAACATATTTGTACTCGAATTTTAGGGATTGAAATTGGATTTACCTCACAGATTGAGGAATTTATTGCCTATTCTGGTGCTAAATTATCTTATGGAAAAAAACCGATGGGAAACGAGTTTTTTGTTCAAAGTTATGGTTTATTAACACAGCAAGGGTTTGATGATATTGAAATAACAGTGAAAGAATGGGAGGAAACCAAATGTTTTTTTTCTGCCGGAATAGCAAGTCAATTACCTTTCGATATTTTTTCAGCAAGTTTTTATCTTCTTAGTAGATACGAGGAATATTTACCCCACGTAAAAGATGAGAAAGGACGTTTTTTAGCTACAGAGAGCATTGCATTTAAAAATGAATTTTTACAAAAACCAGTAGTCGATATTTGGGCGTATAAATTTAAAAATATTTTAGCAGATGCTTTTCCTCAGTTAGTTTTTTTGTCAAGAAAAATTACGTATCACACCGTTATTAATGCAAGTCAGCCTTTTATTTATAGACACAAAGGTTTTTTACGGTCTTTTTCTGGAATTATTAAAGACCTTTCAAAATTAAAATTTAAAGCAGTATTTTACCGTTTTGGTTCTTTGTTAGGATTTAAAGCTGATCCCTATACAACTTTTGATTGGTTGATAAATTTATTAAAAATCAAGAAGTTTAAAATTACGGTGTTTTTTATTATTGGTGAGTCGGTAAATTTTGAAGAAGGAATGAACTCGAATCGAAACGCATTTAAATTATTAGTGAAAAATATTGCAGACTATATGCAAGTTGGAATTCTATTTTCAAAGAAATACTTATTAGAAGTAAATGAGTTAAAAGTAGAAAAAGAAAAGATAGAAGCAATTACTAATCGTAATTTAATTAGTTCTATGAATGAAGAATATCTAGTGAATCTGCCAGATAATTACAGAAGTTTAATTGAATTAGAAATAGAAAAAGATTTTACCATGGTCTATGAAAATGTAATTGGATTTAGAGCAAGTACTTGTACTCCTTTTTTGTTTTACGATTTAGATTATGAAATTGTAACGCCATTGTTAATACAGCCTATTTCCTTAACTACAAGGGGCTTGAAGGGTGTTTCTGTTTCAGAAAGAGACGAAGCTATAATTAAAATTGAAAGATCGGTAAAACAAGTAAACGGAATCTTTTCTATGATTTTTAATAACAACGATTTTATGGAAATTAATAATGATTCAAATTGGAAATCAGTTTTACTAAACCTAACAAATAATGAATAAAATTTCTGAAATAACAGATGTTTTTTTCGATTTGGATCATACACTTTGGGATTTTGACAAAAACTCCGGGCTTGCTTTTGAAAGAGTATTTAAAAAACATAAAATTACAATTGGAATCAATGATTTTCTTAAAGTTTATGAACCAATAAATCTTGAATATTGGAGACTTTTTAGAAATGAAAAAGTAGGTAAACAAGATTTAAGAAGAGGACGTTTAAATGATGCTTTTAAAAAATTTAATTTTGAATTTTCAATGCAAGTCATTGATGAAATGGCAGATTCATATATAGAAGAGCTTCCTATAGATAATCATTTATTTGAAGGAACATTTGAAATACTCGATTATTTATCTAAAAAATATACGCTTCATATAATAACCAATGGATTTGAAGAGGTACAGTATAAAAAAATAAAAAATAGTGGAATAAGAAAACATTTTAAAAGCATTACTACTTCCGAAGAAATTGGGGTAAAAAAGCCCAACCCTGTTATATTTAAAAGAGCTTTAGAAAAGACGAATGCTTTAATCGAGAAAAGTATAATGATTGGAGATTCCTTTGAAGCAGATATTTTAGGAGCAGAAAATGTTGGGTTACAGACATTGTTTTTTAACTATAAAAATGAGCAAGTTTCAAATACCTACCCATCTGTAAGTAGCCTTCTAGAAATTAAAAACATTTTATAAAGATACTATAAGGTCACACAACTACGTTAATTATTAAATTACTTAATCTATGAAAAAGAAGTTTCCCCTAGCTCTTATATTCATTGCTGTTCTCTTATTTTTTTCAGCTTGCATAAAAGATACCGATTTTAATCAGACCGATGCTATTGAAATAACTCCAATAATCGAACTTGATTTTTTGTTTTCAAATATAACTTCACAAACATTTACAGATATTGGAATAAATAATTTAGTACTTTCAGATACAACCAACTTTAATTTTTTAAACGATGAGTTTACAGTAGATAATTTAGAAAGAGCCGAATTTTATTTTAAGAATACAAACAGTATGCCTGTTGATTTCGAAATGAAATTCCAATTTTTAGATGACAATAACGAAGAGCATTATCTAATTTCAATACCAATTATTTCGGGAGAATTAAATAATCCTGTAATTTCAGAACACATAGAGAATATTGAAACAGATGGTATTATTAGTTTAACTATGGCAAATAAAGTTGTTTTAAGTATTGAAGCTTCTTCATCTGTAGATAATCTTGAAGGAACACTAAAATTACAATCAAAAACAACTTATTATTTAAAAATTATTCAATGAAATATCTTTTAATATATTTCGGCATGTTTTGGGGTTTTTCTATGATTTCTCAAAACAAGGAAGTCCTTTATGGTCTTGAAGAAGTTCCACAGTCTATGCTGTTAAATCCAGGTGCAAGAATTAATTATTCAAAACACATTGGGATTCCTTTTTTATCTCAAATTCATGTAAATGGAGGGTCTTCAGGGGTTTCGGTTTACGATATTTTTCAAGAATCGAGCACGAATATTAATGATCGAATTCGAAGTAAGATATTCGAGTTAAAAAACACTGACTTTTTTACGGCAACTCAACAAATTGATGTATTAAATTTTGGTTGGAAAAGTAAAAAGGAAATTTATTTTTCGGGTGGAGTTTACCAAGAATTAGATTTTGTCTTATATTTTCCAAGAGACCTAGCAATTTTAGCCTGGGAAGGGAATGCAAACTATATTGACAAAGAATTTGATTTGGGCGAAATAAGCACAACTGGAGACTTATTAATGGTCTATCATTTTGGAGTAAATAAGAAAATAAATAACAAGTTTACATTAGGGCTTCGCGGAAAAATTTATTCAAGCATGTTAAGTTTTCGAAGTGTAAATAATAGGGGGAGCTTTGCTACTAGAATTAGTGAAACCGATAACAATATTTATGAACATATTATTAATAATGCAGACCTTACAGTTAATACCTCTGGAATTGCTTCATTAAGTGAGTTAGATGGAAGTTCACAAGTAATGAGTAAAGTTTTAGGAAGAGCATTTTTTGGAGGGAATTTAGGAGTAGGTGTAGATATTGGCGCCACCTATGAAATTAATGAACAATGGACAGCAAGTGCAAGTGTTTTAGATGTAGGAGCTATTTTTCATAAAAAAGATGTGGAAAGTTATAAAGTAGATGGAGAATATACATTGGATGGTATTGAATTATTGTTTCCACCCTTAGGAAGTGGAGAATTAACACCTACATATTATGATGATTTAGTTGATGAAATTGAAAATGAATTTCCTATTGATACTATTACAAGTTCTTATACCCAAATGCGACCTGTAAAGACGTATGCTTCCGTAAAATATAATTTTGGAAAGGCAATTGGAGGAAGTGGAGCTTGTAATTGCTTAAAAATGGGAGAAAACCAAGAATACAATCAGGCAGTAGGCTTTCAGTATTATAGTATGTTTCGTCCAAAAGGTCCTCAGATGGCAGCAACTTTATTTTATTATAGACGTTTTTCAAATTATTTGTCAGTAAAGGCAACCTATACAGCAGACTCATATTCATTTACTAATATTGGTTTGGGCTTAGTTGCTAATTTTGGTAAAGTTAATTTTTATATAATTGCTAATAATTTATTGTGGTATGAAAATATAGCCAAAGCAAAAAGCGTATCTTTACAGCTAGGATTTAATTTAATTTTTGCTGAATAATGAAGAAGTTTTATTTACTAGTCTTTCTGTTTATAAGTGTTGTTTCTACTGGGGTTTCTCAAAAATCCTTAAGTGACTATAGTTATGTTATCGTTCCAGAGGTCTATAGTTTTTTAAAAGAAAACGATGAATATCAGTTGAATTCTTTAACTAAATTTCTATTTAATAAATTTGGTTTTCATGCTTATTTTGATAGAGAAACACCAGTTAATGTACAAAGATGTGATGGTTTATGGGCTGATGTAATTGGCTCTCCCGGATTTGTATATACAAGAATTGAAGTTGTTTTAAGAGATTGTTATGGTGCTGAAGTTTATAAATCTAATGAAGGAAAAAGTAAAGAAAAAAACTTCAAGAAAGCTTACTATGAAGCTATGCGTAGATCATTTATAAGTATTGAAGTGTTACGTGTTCAGCAAAGAGAAATAGGTGACATTAGCACGTATGAGAAAAAAGATGATAAGCTAACAAATAATGATTCTAACAATATTAAAAATCCGTTTGACAATAATAACATTAAAAACCTCCCATCGTCAAAATACACAACCTATATTTATTTGAATGAAGTTTTTTTATTAAAAAAAACAAAGACAGATTATAAATTTTATAAAGAATCTTCTAATGAAAATGAAGATTTACTATATCTAGGAAAGTTAGTATATAAACAAGATGAATTACAATTTATTGATGTTGAAAAAAATACTTATAAAGTATATTTTGAGGAATCAAAAGACTTAATGATGGAAACTGGCAACGAAAATATAGTTTATAAATTTGAGAACTAACTAGTAATCATATTTGTCTTTCCAAAGACCCTTTAAGTAAATTCTAAAACTATTTTCCTTTGTGTTATGTCCTGGGTTGTATAACTTAGTTCCTTCTATTTCTTTCGGTAAAAGTTCTTGACTTATAAAATTGCCTTTATAATCGTGGGAATATTGATATTCCTTTCCGTAGCCAAGCTCTTTCATAAGTTTTGTTGGTGCGTTTCTTATAGCTAATGGTACCGATAAATCGCCTGTTTGTTTCACTATTTTTTGTGCTTCTTTAATGGCAAGATAAGATGCATTGCTTTTTGGTGAAGTTGCTAAATAAATCACACATTGACTTAATATTATTCTCGACTCCGGATAACCAATTGTGGTTACTGCTTGAAAAGTTGAGTTTGCTAAAACTAATGCAGTTGGATTGGCATTTCCTATATCTTCAGAAGCTAGAATAAGTAAGCGCCTAGCAATAAATTTTAAATCTTCTCCACCTTCAATCATTCTAGCTAACCAATAAACTGCAGCATTCGGATCGCTTCCACGTATAGACTTAATAAAGGCTGATACTATATCGTAGTGTTGTTCTCCAGTTTTATCATACAAAACGGTGTTTTTCTGAACCTTATTTAAAACCATTTCATTGGTAATAGTAACGGTTTTGCTATTTTCAGAAAGAACTACTAATTCCAGTGTGTTTAATAATTTTCTAGCATCTCCGCCAGAAATTCGTAAAATTGCTTCTGTTTCTTTTAGAATTATATTTTTCTTAGCTAATAGACTGTCTTTAGTAATTGCCCTTGCTAATAAGTCTTCTAAATCCTTTTTACTAAACGAATTTAAAATATAAACCTGACAACGAGAAAGCAATGCAGGTATTACTTCAAAACTAGGATTCTCTGTTGTAGCTCCAAATAATGTAATCCATCCTTTTTCTACAGCTTTTAAAAGAGAATCTTGTTGAGATTTACTAAAACGATGAATTTCATCAATAAATAATATAGGGTTTTTTGTAGAAAAAAGAGAATCACTTTTTTTTGCTTTCTCAATCACTTCTCTAATGGCAGCTACACCACTATCAATAGCACTAAGCATATAAAATGGACGATTGGATTCCTCTGCAATAATAGTGGCAAGTGTTGTTTTTCCAGTGCCTGGAGGTCCCCAAAAAATCATAGAAGAAAGCATTTGGGTATTTAACTGAGCTGTTATAGTTCCGTTTTTGCCAACTAAATGTTTCTGACTTAAATAGTCGTCTAATGTTTTGGGCCGTATTCTTTCTGCAAGGGGAGCATTCATAGTTGTAAAAATACAATTTTATAACCCTTTTATTACTGCCAATTTATCATAAATTTGTAAAAAGGATTGTTTTTTGAATAGTAACAAATTATGAAACGAGCGTGTTAAAAAGTTTATCGTCCAAGGTATTGACTCCCGGCGCTTCGGGAGCGAACCCACCGCGGAACGGGCAGGCAGCATGTGACCGATTTAACAAATATTATAGACCCATGAAAAAAATAAAAGAATTATATTTTTCGAACGATGTAATAGTATATCCCTTGCTTATTTTATTACTTATGGTAATAGTTTTTTGGGTAGAATCACAATTTAATTATAATTTCAATTACTTAGGAATTTATCCCCGAAAATTTGAAGGATTGCGGGGTATATTATTCGGACCCTTTATTCACGGAGATCGTAAACATTTATTTAATAATTCTATACCATTACTTGTATTAACAACGGCGCTATTTTATTTTTATAGATCTATTCGTTGGAAAGTTTTGATTTATGGGGTGCTTCTAACAGGATTTCTAACTTGGTTAATAGGAAGACCTTCATTTCATATAGGTGCAAGTGGAGTGATTTATATGTTGACTTCTTTTTTAATGTTTAGAGGTATATTTTCAAAACAATATCAATTAACCGCCTTGTCTTTTGCTGTTATATTTATATATGGAGGACTAATTTGGTATGTATTTCCTGTCGAAGAAAAAATATCTTGGGAAGGTCATTTGTCAGGGTTTATTGTGGGTATTTTATTTGCTATAGTATTTAATAAAGAAACTCTAAAAAACAATAAATATGCTTGGGAAAAAGAAACCTATAAGCCTGAGGATGATTTATTTATGCAACAATTTGATGAAGATGGTAATTTTATAGGAACCCAGCCTATAATAGAAGAGGAAGAAATAGAAAACCCCAATCAAGTTGAAGTAAATTACACATTTAAGAAAAGTGAAAGTTCTAAAGATTGAGTGTTAAATCATTCTTTGTCTAATTGTTTCGTATAAAAATGCTCCACATGCAACAGATACATTTAATGAATTTACTTCACCAAGTAAAGGTAGTGCAGCTTTATAATCTACAATGTTTAAAACAGATTTTGAAACTCCTTTTCCTTCCGAACCTATAATAATTGCTAAGGGTTTGTTTAAATTTATATTGTAAAGACTTTCGGTTGTTTTTTCTGTAGCTGCTATAGTTGTAATGTTAGATGCCTTTAAATAAAAGATAGCATCTTTAATATGATCTACTTTGCAAATAGGAACATTAAATATAGCTCCAGCAGATGTTTTTACTGTATCTCCTGTAATTGGAGCACCTCCTTTTTTTTGAATGATTATTGCATCTACGCCTGTACATTCTGCAGTCCTGATTATAGCTCCAAAATTTCGCACATCACTTATTTGATCTAAAATAATAAATAAAGGTTTTTCTTTTTTAGAAATAATGTTCTCAACAATATCTTCTAGTGATTGAAAAGCAATAGGAGAAGTAAGTGCAACAATTCCTTGATGATTTCCATTAGTTAATCTATTAAGCTTTTCGTTAGGGACAAAATTAAGGCTTGTATTACTATTTTCAAGACTTTTTACAATAGAGTCAATCTTTAAATTAGAAGAATCTTTTTGAATAAATAGTTTATCTATTTCTTTACCTGAAGAGATTGCTTCTTGTATGGGGTGAATTCCAAATATTATATCTGTTTTATCCATAAAATAATGTAAAAAAAAACCATCCAATTACAGGATGGTTTTTTTAATATTTAATCTAATTTTAGTTTGGATCTCTAAATTTTACCTCCCAATTAAAAGCTTGAAGTAAACCTGGAGAACTTAACAATTCGTTATTTGTACCGCCACCATTCCAGGTACCGTTTGCTGCGGTGTTATCTGGGTCTGGGTTAGGCTCATCTGGACAATCACAACCAGTTTGTGTTTGGTCATAAACAACACCATCGTTAGTAGTTACAACTCCAAAAAATTCAAAGCTATCATTCTCTACGAATGTTGAAACATCTACGCCGAATAATGCAGCCATATCATTTGCATCAAAACTTACATCAAAAGGAAAAGTTGTAGTGCTTCTAAAGGCAATAGTGTCTTCTGTCGCACCATCAAAATCACCTAATACTCTAATGTCATAAGAGGCAATATTATTACTTGGGCTTTCCGTTGAAGCACTAAAACTAGCTGTTGCTGGGTCTGCTCCTGCATCAAATTCAGGCATTGTTACAAATTTAACAAAACCTCCATTTGTAAATTCTGGTAGAGGGAACTTATCAGAATCTTCACAACTAACAAATGTAGCGAGTGCAAAAGCTCCAATAAATGTTAGCGACATATATTTTTTTATGTTTTTCATAATATATTATTTATATAATTAAAGTTAGTCTATAAATTCTGGTGGATTATTATCCCAAAATACTCTTACAGTTGTTAATTGTTGCGATATATTAGGATTAGTATCAGTCTCGTCTATTGGGTATCTCCAATTTCTTGGGAACGGCCCTGACGGTACAATTGGTGCCTGTAAATCTGGAAAGCCTGTCCTTCTGTAAGCGTTGTATGCTTCTATACCATCACCCCAGCTAGCTAAATAAGCTTCTCTAACTATTATTGCTAGTCTATCATCTTGATTAGTAGCGCTATTGTATTCACTTATTACAGTTGATACATAATCGTCAATATCTGCCTGTGTCATAGCATAATCTACATTACTATCCTCATTTACTGTTGACACAGTAGTAAAGTTTTTAACCTTATTCATACTTAAACGAATACCCGATTCTAATAAGGACACAGGGCTTCCTCCGTTTGTACCTAATGTTAAAGAAGTTTCTGCTAAAGAAAATATAATAGAAGAAGATAATAATATAGGTCTAATTCCAGCACCTTCCATAGATTCATCTACTGCTCTAGCTTGATCAAACGCTTCTCTATCAAATGCACCACCAATTGGATACACCCCATACGTAGTTCTTCTTACCCCATCGTTAGGAATTCCTTCGCCGTCTGTGTGATCTCTACCCCAATATAAATTACCTACATAGCAATAATCATAATCAGGGTTTCCTGAACAAGGTAAATTAGAACCCGAAGGTGCAGAACTTGTTTGGCGATAAGTATAATAACGTAATCTAGGGTCTGGCGAGCCTGTTTCTACAAAAGGTTCTTGATCGTCACCTGCGTTTAATAAATCATAAAAATTATTAGACATATATTGTCCAGCTCCCGACGCCAAGTAATTACTTGTAAAAGCAGGATGCCTACTATCTATAGGCACTCCATTGGTAGAGTATAAAAATTGAAAATCCTCTTCAATGTTATCAATATAATTTTGATTTATCGCTGCATTAATTCCAGCAAGAGCTCTAGAAGGATCTGTTAGCCTTAAATTAGTATAAGCCCTAATTTTTAATGAGTTTGCTAACGCTATCCAGTTAGCTGCATCAAAATCACCAAAATATAAATCTGTTTGCGGAAGATTATTAGATCCAATGTTTAAATTAGCAATTGCCACATCCAGAAGTTCTAGTTGAGCATCGTAAACCATAGCGCCAGGCGTAATATTTGGTGTTGGGAATTCCTCAGGTTGATTTGCTTCGATAAAAGGCACATCTCCTATATAATCAACTAATAGCATATAACCGTAAGCTTCTAAGATTTGGGCAACCGCTAAATGATTAGGGAAGCCATTTTCATCTAAATCGTTTATGTCTTGTAATAAATCAATATTAGCAAACATCCCGTATGAATTTCTCCAAGGATTATTAGAAGTGGTTTCACTCACAGCTCTATTGTAAGTGCCAAATTGATATAATTGTCTTACCAAACGTTGCGAAGTGGTGCTATAATTTGCAATTATTGTGTTAAAAGTTAATTGTATGTCGTTAAGTACAAAATTAGGGTCTGCCGATTCAGCATTAATACTGTTCGGGTTTTCTAATAAGTCTAGATTTCCTGTTTCACAACTAGTGAAAAAAGAAATAAAAGCTATTAGCATTGTTGTTTTAAATATGTTTTTCATAATAATTTATTTTTTAAAATGTTGCTTTAACACTAAATGAATAACGTCTAGCAGTAGGTCCTGTTTGGAATTCTAATCCTTGCCCGTTTCCTACCCCAGTACTTAATGCCTCAGGGTCTATATTAAATTCTTGCGGAATATTAAAGGTTCTAACATATAAATTTTGTCCAGATAAGGAAAATGTTATGCCACCAAAAGGCGTTTTTTCTAATAATTTCTCAGACAATGTATAGGTTAAGGAAACTTCTCTTAATCTAAAGTGAGTAGCGTCATAAATTCCTTGCCCAACAGGATCTACTAAATTAATAAAATAAAGATCATTAGCTCCAATCTGAATATTGTTTTCTATAGTATTGCCATTATCATCGTATAATAATTCACCTGTACTTGGATTGGCTAATAAACCTGGAATTATAAACGAACCTTCTCTATTGTCAACATTTACTGTGGTTACACCACGTCTAAAATATTGTGATGCGGTTTGCGAATAAATATCTCCACCTTGTTGGTATTCAACTTGAGCAGAAAATGCAAGCCCTTTGTAAGCAAAAGTGTTAATAGAAGTTACATTAAAGTCAGGGTTTGGATCACCTACCGTTTCAATCTCTAATCCTAAATCACTACTATTAATTATTTTACCATCTTCAGGGTTAATTAAAAACACACCATTAACACCTAAACCTAAAGGGTTGTTTTCTGGATCAACGTTTGATGGATCGTATTTTGTGGCATAAGTACCTTTAATAACACCTAGTGCTTCACCTTCAGAGGCATAATTCCCTAATCCTGTAAAACCAGCAAAAGCAAATGCTTCTAAACCTCCAAGATCTGTTACTTCATTTTCGTAAGCCGTAAAGTTATTTCTCATTTTCCAAGTAAAGTTTTCAGATTTTATAACGGTTATGTCTAATCCAATCTCAATACCTTGAATTTGGCTTTCTGCAATATTATCAAATATTTCTGTAAACCCAGTAGAAGGGGATAAAGGTCTTCGAACAATTTGGTCTTGAATAATTCTCTTGTAAACAGTAAGGTCTAAACTTAGACGTCTATTAAAGAAATCTCCATCAATACCAGCCTCAAATTCTTTTTGTAACTCTGGTTGTAAATTTAAATTAGGTCTTAGGGCTGGTAATGAGTTTAATACAGTACCGTTTCCTCCAGGGCCAACAAAAGCATTTGGACGAGTGTCAAGCACTGCTCTTGTGTTGTATGGAGCTGGAAATCTAGCAGATGTTCCATATCCTGCACGAAATTTTAAGAAATTTACGGCTCCATTTGTTCCCATACTTTCTAATGATGTAGGTACAAAAGATAAAGAAACACCAGGATAAAACAATGATCTATTTTCCTCTTCAAGAGTAGATCCCCAATCATTTCTTCCCGAAAGTGTTAAAAACAAAAAATCATTATAGCCAAAATCTGCTTGCCCATAAGCTCCTAAAATATTTTGTTCTCTTTCAAAATCTAAAGGAATACCATTTGTACCTGTAGCAGGGTTAAACGAAGGGTCTATTGATGTTTGGTTTGTAAAGTTTCTGTCATTAAACACATTAAATACAACTTGACCTGTGCTAGTAACACCAAATCTACTATAAGTATCGCGTCTTGCATTAAAACCAGCTTGCACACCCATATCTATTTTATCGGTTAACGCGATATTATTAAAACCTAGATTTAAGTTGTGGTCAAATATAAAATTTGTTCCCTGTGTAGTTCTAAGGTATCCATCTTGATAAACAGGATCTACTCCTCCTTTCGCAACTCTAAATTGCTGGCTTTCGGTATAGGTATCTAATCCAAACCTATAAGAAAGTGTAGCGTTATCACTAATTTCGTACTGTGTTCCAATTTTCCCAAAAAATCTATTTGTTAATTGTTCTGTGCCAGCATATTTTGTAAGCCAATAAGGATTTTCTTGGTCAGCTCTGTAATATATATTAGCACCAGTACTTGGATTCTCAAAAGGTAAATTTGTTAGATCTACGTTTCTTGGAGTAAACAATAACCTATTAAAGACTGAAAAACTACTTGCATTATTAGCAGTAATAGGCGGAGTGTTTACTCTTAAATTACTAAAGTTAGCAGTACCGTTAAAACTAAATTTATTAGAAAGTTTAGTAGATCCACCCATACCAATATTATAACGAGTAAGCCCGTTATTTGGAATGTAACCATCTTCAGTTGTGTAACCAAAGTTTAAGTTATAACGAGTATCGCCATCAGATCCTGAAACATTTAAAGATGTTGCATTACCAATACCAGTTCTAAAATAATCAGAAACGTTATTTGGCGCTGCATCATAAGGTATCATTAATCCATCAAATTCAGGGAAAGTGCCACCATGATCGCCAGATAATGGATGTATAATTTCAAGTCCCGTATTTAATAAACCACCCCAGTTTCCAACAAATCCAGCATTTGGAGTATTGTCAGAACCTTGTCCATATTGGTTTTGGTAGTCAGGAAGGTTAAATATTTGTGTAGTATATACGGTTTGAGTAAGTGAAACCTCAAATTTGTTATTTAGTTGTTTTGTGCTACCACTTTTTGTAGTAATTAAAACTACACCATTTCTACCTTGTTGTCCGTATAGTACAGTAGCATTTAGCCCTTTAAGGATGCTAATACTCTCAATATTGTTTGGGTCTAAATCTAAGAAACGACTACTTACAACCGTATTACCGCCTGAAAAACCAGTAACTTGATTTGATCCTCCATCAAAAGGTACACCATCAACAATAAATAAAGGCTGATTGTTTCCATTAATAGAACTCTTAGATCTAATTATAAAGTTTGTTCCAGAGCCAGTCGCTCCACCTGTACCAGTAACCTGTACACCAGCAACTTTACCGTTTAAAGTACGAATCAAATCAGATTCTGGTCTGCTTTCAATGTCTTCAGCTTTTAGTGTAGTTACAGCATAACCAAGAGCTTTTTTGCTTCTTGTAATACCACCGTAACCAGTCACTACAACTTCGTCTAGTACAGCTGCATCTTCATTCATTTGAAGATTCATTGTACTTGTGCTGGCAGTTACGGCTTGTTCAACCGTAATAA
>JAKITD010000106.1 GCA_021648265.1 Flavobacteriaceae bacterium
TTACACAAAGAAGTATAATTTACCAAATAAAAACACTGAAAAAATGACATGAAAAACAATATTTCTTCAATGCCTTTTTGTCATGAAAAAAAACAATATATTTGGGACTGATTAGTTACGAATAAAGAATAAAGAATGAATCCTTACGACGATACCTATTTTATGAAAAAGGCTTTGCAAGAAGCCGAAGAAGCCTATAAAAAAGGGGAAGTTCCTATTGGTGCTGTGATTGTTGCAAATAACCAAATTATTGCAAGAGGTCATAATCTTACCGAAACCTTAAACGATGTTACTGCCCACGCCGAAATGCTAGCCATTACCGCAGCGGCTAATTATCTAGGTGGAAAATACTTGATAGATTGCACTTTATACGTAACTATTGAGCCTTGCCAAATGTGTGCAGGAGCTTTGTTTTGGAGTCAGATTAGCAAAATTGTTTTTGGAGCAAGAGACGAGCAACGAGGTTGTATTACTATGAATACTACTTTGCATCCTAAAACTAAGATGAGTGGTGGAATATTGGAAGAAGAAGCTTCACAACTGTTGAAGAATTTTTTTATTGAGAAGCGAAACCTAAATTGAAATTATAGCATAAAAAAAACCCATCTGCCTAGCAAATGGGATTTTAATAAATCGTGTAATCTTTATCTCTTAGTTGTGAATTAAGCGAACCTGAGCAGCAGTCAAACCTTTTCTGCCTTCCTCTTCTACATATTCCACTTTATCTCCTTCGTTTAATGCTTCGCCATTAAGACCTGTTACGTGTACAAAGATGTCTTTTCCTGTGTCATCGTTTGTAATAAATCCGAATCCTTTAGATTCGTTAAAAAATTTTACTGTACCTTCCATTGTAATAAAAATAATAATTAATAATCATCAAAGATAATAGAATTATTATTAACGACTACACGATTAAACAGTTAAACAATTTTATAGAGTTTTTTTTGTTAAAATTATGGTTGTAACAAATATTTAAAAACACACGAACAACTTATTTTTTATCTTTTGAATCGTTGTATTTTCGCATCTTTAAGATGTTCTCTTTTGTAAGCATGTAGTCCTTAACATCTTTTCCTTTCCACCTTCGATAAATGAAAATTGGCATGGTAATAAAGAAAAGCAAGACTAAAGAGAGTCCAATAAATAGCTCTCCTTTTTGAAGCTGTTCAGGACGTAAATAAAAACCGTAACTAATTCCAAAAACAGACAATAATACTAAAAGTTGAAGGATATACTTCATATTATTTACTTGAAAAATCGATTAATTTTCTTCTATAGGCAGTAAGTAATTTAGATTTTGAAACAAAACCATAATATTTTCCATCTTTAATTACTGGAAGATTCCAAGCGCCCGTGTCTTGAAATTTTTTCATTACAGAAGTTACATTATCTTCATTTAGATTAATAATTTCAGGTGGATTATTCATCAATTCACGAGCGATTACTTTTTTATATAAAGCTTTATTAAACATAATTGGACGAAGATCATCTAGTAAAATAATTCCTTCCAAAACTTTTGTTTCCTTATTAACCACAGGAAAGATATTTCGTTTTGAAATTACAATGGCCTGTTTTACAATTTTCTTTAAAGTCATTTCGGGATGTACTTCAATAAAATTGGTTTCTACCACTTTTTTTAAATCCATTAAAGTAAGTACCGCGTGATCTTTATCATGAGTAATTAATTCACCACGTTTAGCCAATTCCGAAGCGTAAATATTATGAGGAATAAACGATTTGGTAATTAAATACGAAATAGACGAAACAATCATTAAAGGTATAAAAAGTTCGTATCCACCAGTGATTTCAGCAATTAAAAATATTGCGGTAAGTGGTGCGTGTAAAACTCCTGCCATTAATCCTGCCATGCCAACCATTGCAAAGTTGGTGGAAGATAAATGGTGATTAAATATATTACTGTAATTTATTAAAATAGCTACAATATAACCAGAGATACTTCCGGTGAACAGTGTAGGAGCAAAAACACCACCAACACCTCCAGCACCAAATGTGAAGGACATTGCAATTACTTTAAAAATCACTAAGCCTACTAAAAATGCAATAATAATCCAGATATTATCAGAATCTAAATTAAAAAAATTATTAGTAATTACATTCATTACATCTCCGTGAAGAATGTTGTTGATAGTTTCGTATCCTTCACCAAATAACGGTGGGATTAAATAAACCAACAGTCCTAATAAAACACCACCAATAAGTAATCGCTTATAGGGATTTTCAAACCGTTTAAAGAAATCGGCAATTCCAAAATATATTTTACTAAAGTATATAGAAGTTACAGCAGAAGTAATACCTAAAATGATGTAAAAAATAACATCGTTCAATGCAAATTTATCTTGTAGTTGAAAGTGAAACAATACATCGTTTCCTAGAAAAAAATAAGAGGTTAGGATAGCCGTTACAGAAGCAATTAAAATTGGAATTAACGATGCCATGGTTAATTCTAAACTAAAAATTTCTATAGCAAATATAATAGCAGCAATAGGTGCTTTAAAAATGGAGGACATAGCTCCCGCAGCAGCAGCACCAATTAGCAAAGTTCTTGTGGCTTGATTAAAATGAAATAATCTCGATAAATTAGAACCTAGTGCAGCTCCAGTTGCAACCGTTGGTCCTTCTAAACCAACCGAACCACCAAAACCAACTGTTAAAGGAGCAGTAAATATGGAGGCCCACATTTGATGTCGAGGCATTAAACCCTTCAGCTTTGAAATAGCAAATAAAGTGGATGGAATCCCGTGACCTACTTTTTTATTAATAATATATTTTATCGTTAAGAGTGTTAGTAGTAATCCTAAAATAGGAAAAATAAAGTAAAAAGCTTGATGGATTTCTTTTATAAAACCATCTTCCAGTAGTGTTTGAATAAAGTGCGTAAGATTTTTTAACGTTACCGCACCAAGACCAGCCAATAAACCAATCATCGCACTAACAATATTTACAAATTGTTTGTGCGGAATGTGCTTTAATCGCCAGACCAAAAATTTTGTGAGTAATGATTTTTTTTGAGTTTGCACTTTCTAGACTTGTGTTAATCAGTTTTATAAATTACTTTTCAATTTTAACTTTTCTTTTAATTTTTCTAAATCTTGTATGTAAATTTGTCTAAGAGTTTCCACATAAGGTCTTTCATTAAAATATCCTTCGTTATAGTCTTTTATTGCGTCATCTAAAAACTCTAAAGCTTTTTTGTTATTACCTTGTTGAGATAATATAATTGCTTTATAGTATTTTCCATCAGCGGTTTGTGTTGCATAGCTTATTAGTTTATTAAAATTTTCCAAGGCTTCTTTAGGCAGGGCAGAATCATACTTTTTAAAATAATTAAATCACTTATTTAACTGATAACTAATTGTTTTATGTTATTAATTATTTGTATATTATACTGATAACCAATAATTTAACTCAATGAAATCATCAGG
>JAKITD010000005.1 GCA_021648265.1 Flavobacteriaceae bacterium
TAGTGTTCATCCAATATTGGTAAAATTTATAAGGAGAAGTTCTTTTAGCATCTAACCAAATATTTCCGCCTTCACTTTTACCGAATTTGCTGCCATCACTTTTGGTGATTAACGGACAAGTAAGTGCGTAGCCTTTTCCTTTTCCTATGCGGCGAACAAGTTCGGTTCCTGTGGTGATGTTTCCCCATTGGTCGCTTCCGCCCATTTGCAAGGTGCAGTTTTGTTTTCTGTATAAATGAAGAAAATCGTAGCCTTGTACCATTTGGTAGGTAAATTCTGTGAAAGACATTCCTTCGCCATCGCCTGTTAATCTTGACTTAACCGAGTCTTTTGCCATCATATAATTAACGGTAATGTGTTTTCCTACATCACGAATAAAATCTAGGAAACTAAATTCCTTCATCCAATCGTAATTATTTACCATTATTGCTTCGTTTTTAGCATTAGAAGTAAAATCTAAAAATTGAGAAAGCTGTTTCCGAACACATTCTTGGTTATGTCGCAAGGTTTTTTCGTCTAACAAATTACGTTCGTTAGATTTCCCTGAAGGATCGCCAATCATTCCTGTTGCACCACCAATCAAGGCAATTGGTTGATGTCCACAACGCTGAAAATGAGCCAATAACATAATTGGAACTAAATTGCCAATATGAAGCGAATCTGCCGTAGGATCAAAACCCACATAGGCAGCACGCATTTGCTTCATAAGATGTTGCTTGGTATCTGGCATTACATCGTGAATCATTCCTCGCCATTGTAACTCTTCGACAAAATTATTTAGTACCATTTTATTAATTTTTTTACCCTTCGCTAAAGCCTCGGGTAATTTTGAAGCAAAGATATATTTCTATAATTTAAAATGAAATGATTATGGCTTTAATAATTTTTAGTAGCGTGAATAAAAATAACAAAGGGCTAAAGTATAAATTTTAGCCCTTCACGTTTTTTAAAACCAGTTATATTGTTTTACTCTTTCACAATTTTCTTAGTAACAGATCCTCTATCTGTTTCTATCTGTACAAATAATAATCCAGCAGATAAGTTAGAGACCTCTAGTAGGTTTGAAGGGTTGTTTTGCGCTAATACCAATCTACCAAATACATCAAAAACCTTAATTGAGTTAATAAAATAATCGGTTTCAATATATATTGGTCCATTGGTAGGGTTAGGAGTAATAACAACTTGCGACTGTAAGTTATCTACTATACCTAAACTACAATCTTCTGAATAAAAGAAATCTGCTCTTATAAACCAGCTTGAATAAGGAGGGTCGTCATTTGTTGCAGCATCTTCATCATCTACCATCACACAATTTAGTTCTGTTAGCACGCAAGGTTCTCCCTCAAATTCACATGGTAACGTAACATTTAGTAATATGGAGTTGTTACCGTTTTTTAGGTCTAAGCTTTCTAAAAAAATTAAATTTTCACCATGAAGCACTTCCAAGTTTACATTATTACTAAGATCTAAAGAAGTAAAAAGCATACTAAACCCCGCAGCACTGCTATTGCAATAGAGTTCTTTTAACTGGATATTGTTACTCACATCAAGGATTGTTAAATCATTTCCGCCAACATCTAAAAACTCTAAAGCAGTAAAATCTTCAATACCAGTTATATCTTCAATACCTATATGATTAAGATCAAGTGTTATTACAATCTCAATATCACTAGTAAGCACTTGCCCGTTTATAATACCGTCACTATCAATCCCAAAGTCAATAAGAGCTTGTTCAAAAAAGGGGTCAGGGATTGCTGTAGTTTGAGCACATAGTAAATTTGGTTGCAAGCCTTGATATATAAAAATAAATAATATTAAAAAGGTTTTGAATGATATAATTTTTATTGTTTTCATAATATTATTCTTTTAAAAGAGTTTTTGAATTTTGAACTACTCCATCACAAACTAATATAATATTGTATAAGCCTGTGGTATATGCTGAAACATTTATACTAATGCTAGTTTGTTGCGTATTAAGTATATAATTATCATTATTTCCTGTATTCATATTTACAATCATTACATAAGCAGAGGTTGCATCTGTAGTAATGTAATTAATGTTTAATATATTATTTGCAGGATTAGGGTTTATAGTCTCAATTCTATAGGGTTTAATACTAACTTCAATTTCGTCATAATCTTTAAACCCATCTATATTAGATACTATTTCTAATTTATAGGTTTTAGTTATGTCTGGGGAAATTGTAAGATCCGTTCCTGTATAAATAAGATTTCCCTCTGGATCGTACCAATTATAAGTTGCATCTTCATTTATTTCTCCTGCTGAAATAGTAATGCTTTCATTTTTTTCAATTTCCTTATCGTCTCCCGCATCGGCATCAAAAACAGGTCGAGCTTGTTTACGAATCTCGAAGGTTTCGCCTCCTATTATTTTGTTGGTAACAGCATCTCTTTGAATTAAATGATAAATATACTTAGTTTTATTAGTTATTTCTTTTGTTAAAAAATTAAAATCTACAGATATCGTTCCAATTTCATTGGGTGCTAATTGAATATTTTCGATAATAGCATAGTTGTTTTCAACAATAATTTTTGTGCTATCTGCTGTGCTTTTGAAATTTGCTGAAATTTTCCCGCCATTATCCCAAGCATTATAAATAACATCATCTAAAGTAATAGATATTTCTGCTTCTTGGTAAATTGGTTTTCCAACTTCTTGTGTTTCTTTAAAAAACTCTAAAGTAAATTCTTTTGGTTCATTAAAAAAATTACCTACAGCAACAATACTACCAACAGTAGAGAGAGTACCTGGATCCATTTCTATTATTGATAAATTTTTCCAAGCTATATTGTTATTGTTTTTAACATTGTCTGTAATAAAAGTTTCTTCGGGAAAGGTCATAGGATCATCGCTAGAGATTATTCGTGCTAAAAGACAAAAATGCCAAGGATTATCATTGTTAATATTCGTATAATCATCTGGATTAGGAACTGGCCATTCAAATTCAAGTATGGCTGATTCCCCACTTGAAATAGAAGGAATATTGAGCGTTCCTATTTCATCGCCCATTAATACTTCTTGTCCTTCAGAATCTATAACTGTTAAATTTCCTTCCCAATGCAGTGGCCAAGATAGTGCTGTATTAGCCTTTGCCCAATATAGTTTTAACTGGTCATTACTTGAAGAGGTATTACAAGATTTATTTTGTACCTTTACATAAGCATAATTAGGTTGATTAGGGTCATATACAGGGTTTTCGTGTTCTTGAATAACAGTACCATCATTTTGATTTCTAACCCAAATATCCTCACTAGTCCAAAAAATGTTTGTATGAATATTTGGTTCTTGACCAGTATCTGTTTCTGTATCTTGCATATACAAGTCTATTTCTGTTTCTGATAATCTAGGGGTGAACTCTCCATATTTATCATATTCAATTGCCTCGTGTGCTCTAATACCTTGTCCTGTAGTAAATAAATTTTTACAACTTGAAGCAAAATATGACATAGTATTGCGACAATCTGCCTCTGTAATTTGAAACGGTGCACCACCACAGTCTTTAAAAAATGGGGAGTTAGGGTCATTTATCCTACTATCAGGATTATAGCTGCAATTTAGAATATCTGTATAGGCTTGGTTTACAGCGGGGTTAAATTTTAAATGATTTATTTCAGCTTCTGTAAACCCATAATCAATAAGTGCCTGTTCAATAGCGGCTGCATTTAGTAAACTATTAAACCCGTTTTCATTAAGGGCAATTTGGTTTCTTGCTTCACTCCAAGTATAACCTATATCAGCTACTTCTACAGCATAAGCAACGTAAATGTGCTGTTCTCTAAAAAAATTAGGTACAGCATTAGTATCATGAACTTCATCTCCTTCAGAAAGAGCATTATATTCAGGATCTGTTTCAGTACGGGTTACCCTTTCACAGTTTACGGGATCTGGTCTATAACTGCCATTATCGAAAGTGTGGTATAAATTAAAATTATGCCCTATCTCATGGATAATTGCATTACTGTATATATTAGCGTCATTTACAGCTAGATGTGCGCGGTTATATCTACCCTGCCCAGACCCATTTGCTAAACGGTGGGGAACATAAATATTAAAAGCATTTTGTTTAGCATAGCCTTGTGATTCTGCATAGTTATGAATAAAAATCAAGCTAGACCCAGTATGATGTGTTGTTGAGTTAAATGAATCCATACCAATTAAATTAAAACAAATATTGAGACCTGAATATGCATCGTTGAGTACCTCAACACTTTGCAAAGCCTTTTGTGGCGTTAGAGGTGTGCCAGATGATGTATACGAACCATCACTTTTATTAATCCTCCAAAAAAAGATATTAAATGTTTTAGTAGAGAAGGTTGCTAAAGTATCAATATTCGCTAATTTGCTATAAACTCCAATAGGGTCAGGTTCAGTTTTTTCTGGTGTTGCACAAAAATCTTCTGTTTGTGAATAAGTAATAAATGTAAATGCTAAAAACATTAGGATAGTAAATTTTACTTTCATGATTTATGGTTTTAAAGTTAGTAAATATTGCTTTATTAAGCAAACAATAGTAGCAAAATTTGTGAGGAGTATAATTCAAATATAGTGATTTATATATCACTATAAAAATTATTTTCATCATCATTTTTAATGAGTGTTAGAAAGTGGAGACAATACTTTAATAAAATTTGGAGACAATCTTAGAAAACTAAGGGTTGCTCAATCTATATCTCAACAACAATTAGCTTTTGAGTCAGGCTTATCTAGGGAGTATATTAATCGAATAGAAAATGGAAATGTTAATATCTCATTAAAAAATATTGTAGCCATCGCCAATGTACTCAACATTGCTGTAAAAGATTTTTTTTTTAATTTTTAGCCTTCATTTAATCATTACATTAGCTAAATGATATTAGTAACAGGAGGAACCGGATTGGTAGGAGCACATTTATTGTATGCTTTAATAAATAATGATGAAAAAGTTCGTGCCATTCATAGAAAATCAAGCGATTTAGAGGCCGTAAAAAATGTATTTTCGTATTACACCAACGAGCCTGACTTATTATTTAATAAAATTGAATGGATGGTTGCAGATATTACCGATGTTCCTTCATTAGCGGAAGTTTTTAAAGGAATTGATTATGTGTATCATTGTGCAGCTTACATAAGTTTTAACCCACGACATCTACCCGTTTTAAAGAAAGTAAATGTAGAAGGAACGGCAAATATTGTAAATTTTTCTCTTTCTGAAGGCGTGAAAAAACTATGTTACATTAGCTCTATTGCTACCTTAGGAAACACAACAGATGGATCCTCTATTACCGAAGAAACCGAATTTAACCCCGAAGATAAAAACAGTGTCTATTCCATTACAAAACACGATGCCGAAATGGAAGTCTGGCGAGGCACACAAGAAGGATTGGACGCCGTAATTGTACATCCAGGCGTTATTTTAGGCGAAGGAATTTGGAGCTCTGCAAGTGGCGGGATTTTAAGAACCGTTAATAAAGGTGTAAAATATTATACCACTGGTGGCGTAGGAATTGTAGATGTACAAGATGTTGCCAAAGCAATGATTGCACTTTTAAAAAGTACTATTAAAAATGATCATTTTATTTTGGCAGGAGAAAATATTGGTTATCGTGAATTTCTAACAAAAATTGCTGAAAACCTTCACAAAAAGCCACCCATTAAATCGATTGCTAAAGGAATGATGATGGCGTTTGCAAGTGTAGATTGGTTTTTAAACAAGCTATTTAAAACAAAACGAAAGCTACTAAAAGCAACCGTAAGGTCTTTATATAATAGCCGATCTTATGATGCTTCAAAAATTGAAAAAAATCTCGATTTCACATTTACTCCTTATCAAAAAACCATCGAAAGGGTTTGTAGAAATTATTTGAGAGATAAAAAATAATTAGTTACTTTTTAATAATTTAATAGAATCAAAAACTTTAATTTTAAGCTTCTTATTTTTTGCCTTTAAAATAGAATCTTCTTTTTTAGCAATTTTATAAAGACTGTCTTTTTCTATTTTAAGTTTTTTTAATCTAGACTGTACATTGGTTAGTAATTTGCCATAGGTTTTTAAATTGGCACTATAAAACCCATTGCTTTCAACAAATTGGAGGCTATCAATTTCATATTTCGCATAAATTAACGAATCTAATTGAAGGCCTTTTTGTCGAATGAGTTTGTTATTTACATTTCTGGTAGCATTACTTATATAAACATCACTTAAAATATCGACCATTTTTTCTTTAGAAATAAGATTGGTAGGCATTTCAGGTTTCTTCACATCTTGACAAGACAGTAAAAACAATACCGAAATAAAACTTAAGGTAAATGTTACCGTCTTCAGTCTTCGGTCTTCAGTCTCTTCTCTCTTCTCTCTTCTCTTCCCTTTCATCACCCTCTATTAAATGTTAAACGTTCGCCAATAGTTCTGTTCGGAAATTTAAAGTTTTCATAGGCTAAAATTCCGTTGATAAAGGTATGTGTTATTCTGGATTTAAAGGTAGTTCCTTCAAAAGGAGACCAACCACATTTATAATAAATATTTTCTTTATTTACCGTCCAAGGGTTTACTAAATCTACCAAAACCAAATCGGCTTTATAACCTTCCCTTATATAACCTCTGTCTTTTATCTGAAATAATATTGCTGGATTATGAGCCGATTTCTCCACTATTTTTTCTAATGAAATTACACCTTTATGATACATTTCTAACAAAGCCACAAGTGCGTGTTGTACTAAAGGACCGCCAGAAGGAGCTTTGGTATAAACATTGTTTTTTTCGGCTAAGGTATGTGGTGCGTGGTCGGTAGCTAACACGTCTAAACGGTCGTCTAATAATGCTTTCCATAAGGCGTTTTTATCTTTTTGGCTTTTTACCGCAGGATTCCATTTAATTTTTGAGCCTTTAGTTTTATAATCTTCCTCGGTAAACCAAAGGTGATGAATACAAACTTCTGCAGTAATTTTTTTTTCTGAAAGAGGAATTTTATTAGTAAACAAATGTGTTTCAATTTCTGTTGAAAGGTGAAAAACATGCAATCTTGCTCCCGTTTTTTTAGCTAATTCAATTGCTTTTGAAGAAGATAAATAACAAGCCTCTGCGCTTCTTATTTTAGGGTGCATTTCTATTGGAATATCATCGCCATATTCTTCTAAATATTTGGCTAAGTTATTCTGTATGGTTTTTTCATCTTCACAATGTACCGAAATAAGCAAATCTGTTTTACTAAATATTTCTTCCAAAACTTTAGGGTTATCTACCAACATATTTCCGGTTGATGATCCTAAAAATAATTTTAATCCCGCTACTTTAGTCTTATCAACTTTTAAAATTTCGTCTAAATTATCGTTGGTGCCACCAAACATAAAGCTATAATTTGCCCAAGAGGTTTCTTTGGCTATATCAAATTTTTCTTCTAGTTTTTCAACGGTAGTAGCCTGCGGAACGGTGTTTGGCATTTCTATAAACGAGGTGATTCCGCCAGCAACTGCTGCTTTAGATTCGGTTTCGATGGTTGCTTTATGGGTAAGTCCTGGTTCTCTAAAATGAACTTGGTCGTCTATTAAACCTGGCAATAAATATTTGCCATTGGCTTCAATAATTTTAGTATCTGAAGTTTTTGCACTGATTCTTTCAGCGATTTCAGTAATGCGATCATTTTCTATAAAGACATCTCCTTTTACAATGGAGCCTTCATTTACAATTTTAGCATTTTTAATTAAAATTTTATTCATTTTAAATTTTTATATTACTTGATATTTGCTTTCGTACTCTGAGCGGAGTCGAAGAGTATCACATTTCTCAGAACCCTTCGGCTCCGCTCAGGGCACTTTATTTTAAATTTCATATTTAGTAAACATACTTTTAAACTTCATGGAAATAACACCAAAAATTGCTTCCGAAATAATTCCTCCGCTCATTTTGGATTCTCCTTTGGTTCTATCGGTGAAGATTACGGGAACTTCAACAATAGTAAACTTGTGGAGATAGGCTTTAAATTTCATTTCTATCTGAAATGCATAGCCCACAAATTGGATTTTATCAAGGTTAATCTTCTCTAACACATTTCGTTTATAGCACACAAATCCTGCGGTAGTATCGCTGATATTCATACTGGTAATTAACCGAACGTATTTAGATGCCAGCCAAGAAAGCAATACCCTGCTCATTGGCCAATTAACTACATTTACACCCGTTTTATAACGAGACCCAATTGCTAAGTCGGCTCCTTCAATTTCGCAAGCATCTTGTAATTTTAATAAATCGTTTGGATTGTGAGAAAAATCTGCATCCATTTCAAAAATAAAATCATAGTCTTTTTGTAATGCCCATTTAAATCCGTGTATATAGGCAGTTCCTAATCCCAATTTCCCTAGTCTTTTTTCAATAAAAAGTTGCGATGAAAATTCTGTTTGTAGTTTTTCAACTGCTTCAGAAGTACCATCTGGCGAACCATCATCTACCACTAACACATCATATTTTCTAGGCAAAGCAAACACAGCTCGGAGTATTTCGTCGATGTTTTCAATTTCATTATAAGTAGGTATAATCACCAATGCCTTGGGCATATTCTCAATTTTCAACAAATGTACCTTTTTTGAACGAATTAAATGTAAATGAAATTGTAAATGAACTCCTTTTTGTGAGTTAAAAAAGCAGTATTTTTATCCAATTAAAATACCTTAAAATGCAATACTTAGAAAGAACAATATATTCCCTAGATTGGGTAATCTTACTTTTAGTAGGAAGTATTGCTATAATTGCTATTTTAAAATCATTATATCCAAATAGGTTTGATGATTTTATAAAATTACCTTTTTCAAGCAACTATTTTTTGTTAAAAGGAAAGTCTGAAGAAATAAAACATCCTTTTAGTTGGGTATTGTTTGGGGTTCAAATTATTTCAATATCCTTGTTTTTAAACCTTTTTTTTATTGAAGAAAACTTAGGGGATTCTAAGGTTTTTCTACAAATATTCTTAGGAATTTCTAGTTTTGTTATCATTAAATATAGTATAGAAAAAATTATTGGAATTGTATTCTCTATCGAAAACATTACCAACCAATATGCTTATCAAAAGCTTACTTATCGTAATTATTTAGCATTATTCTTGCTTATTGCTAATTTTATTTTTTACTTTTCAGTACAGGCAAATAAGCAAGTACTTCTTGTTTTTGCTGGAATTTTGATACTTATAAACTGTGTTGTTTTATATTATAGTTTCAAAAAATACAGAAATCTTTTATTTAGCAATTTCTTTTATTTTTTATTGTATCTTTGCACACTCGAAATTTCGCCCTATGTGTTACTGTACAAAGTACTTGTATAAAAAGGGTTAATTATTAAAAGTTCTATATGAAAGTGAAAACTATATTGGTTTCGCAACCAGAGCCTAAGGTTGAAAATTCTCCATATTTCGATTTGATTGATAGACAAAAAGTTAAGATCGATTTTAGATGTTTTATTCATGTAGAAGGCGTGTCTAGTAAAGAAGTTCGTGCTCAAAAAGTAGATCTATCAAAATTTACAGCTGTAATTTTAACTAGCAGAAATGCTGTAGATCATTATTTTAGAATTGCTGAAGAAATGCGTTTTAAAGTACCTGATTCTATGAAATATTTTTGTCAAAGTGAAGCGGTTGCGTACTATTTACAAAAATATGTAGTTTACCGAAAACGTAAAATTTATGTGGGTAAGAGAACATTTTCAGAGCTTACGCCCATTATTAAAAAATACAAAACCGAAACTTTTCTGTTACCATCTTCAGACAAATTAAAACCTGAAGTTCCGAAACTAATGAATGAGTTAGGTGTTTCTTGGAAAGAAGCGACATTTTTCACAACAGTAGTAAGTGATCTTTCAGATTTAAAAGATGTTTATTACGATATTTTAGTGTTTTTTAGTCCAAGTGGAATCAAGTCTTTATATGAAAACTTTCCGAACTTTGAACAAAACGATACGCGAATTGCCGTATTTGGAAACACAACAGTAAAAGCAGCAACAGAAAAAGGATTGCGAATAGATATTCAGGCACCAACACCTGAAACTCCATCAATGACAATGGCTCTAGAAAAATACATAAAAGAAGCAAATAAGAAAAAGTAATTTTATTTTTATAAATTAACAAAGTCCTTGCAGATTATTTCTGTAAGGACTTTTCTTTTGGTTTTAAGTAAATAAAAAAGCGATTGTTTAAAAAATTAAATAATCGCTTTTTAAAATAACTTTTAGCAATTAACCCGCTATTGGAGCTCCTGCTAAAATTTCTTCATTCGCATTGTCCTCGTATTTTTTAAAGTTCTTTTTAAAAGAGGTTGCTAATTCTAACGCTTTTGCATCATAAGCTTCTTTGTTGTCCCAAGTTGTTCTAGGATTTAGTACTTCAGATGGAACTTCATCACAAGTCTGAGGAATGTTCAGTCCGAAAATTACATGTTGCTTATATTCAACAGTATCTAATTTCCCTTCCAAAGCTGCGGTGATCATAGCACGCGTATATTTCAGCTTCATTCTACTACCAATTCCGTAGGGACCTCCAGTCCAACCAGTATTTACCAACCATACATTTACATTGGCATTTTTCATTTTTTCACTTAGCATTTCCGCATATTTTGTAGGATGCAAAGGCATAAATGGCGCTCCAAAGCAAGCTGAAAAATTTGGTAATGGTTCGTTTATCCCTGCTTCTGTTCCTGCAACTTTTGCTGTATATCCACTAATAAAATGATAGGCAGCTTGCCCTGGCGTTAATTTAGAAATGGGAGGAAGCACACCAAATGCATCAGCTGTTAAAAAGAAAATGTTTTTAGGATTCTTCCCAATTGAAGGTACTTGAATATTGTCAATATGATAAATAGGATAACTAACTCTTGTGTTTTGTGTAATGGAAACGTCTTCAAAATCTACTTCACCGTTCTTATCCATAATTACATTTTCCAAAATTGCTCCAGACTTAATAGCTTTATAAATGTCAGGTTCTTTTTCAGCAGAAAGGTCTATTACTTTTGCGTAACATCCTCCTTCAAAATTGAAAATGGTGTTTTCAGAAGTCCAGCCATGTTCATCATCCCCAATCAATTTTCTTTTTGGATCTGCAGAAAGTGTTGTTTTTCCTGTTCCAGAAAGTCCGAAGAAAATAGCAGTTTCTCCATTTTCACCAACATTAGCTGAACAATGCATTGGCATCGTGTTTTTAAATACCGGTAAAATAAAGTTTAATGCAGAAAAGATTCCTTTTTTTATTTCACCAGTATAACCGGTTCCACCAATTAAGGCAATTTTTCGTTCAAAATTTAAGATAGCAAAATTATGTTGGCGAGTTCCGTCTTCTTCAGGGTTTGCCATAAAACTTGGTGCATTTACGATTAACCATTCAGGATCAAAATTCTCTAATTCTGCTTCCGATGGTCGTAAAAACATATTATAAGCAAACATATTCATCCAAGGTTGTTCATTAATAACACGGATGTTTAACTTATAATTTTCATCTGCACAAGCAAAACTATCCCGCACATATAATTCTTTTTCCGAAAGAAAATCAACTACCTTATTATATAAGGCATCAAATTTTTCTGGTGAAAAAGGGATATTAATATCGCCCCACCATACTTTATCTTTTGTTACTTCGTCTTTTACAATAAAACGATCTAAAGGCGATCTGCCGGTAAACTCTCCAGTATCAACAGCAAGCGCACCGCTATTAGCGACTTTACCTAATCCTTTTGATATTGTTTCGTTGTGTAATTCTTGTGAAGTAAGTTGGTAGTTAACTTTCGCATTTTTAATCCCATAACTATCTAATGAAATCATATTTGCAGTTTGGTTTTTGTTTACCATAACTATTTTTTGTTGTTGTGGAATACAAAATTAATAATTCTATTTATACTGACCATTTATTATTGAAACTTTTGCATTTATTTATTCACAATTACTCCATAAGCCAACCTTAACCAACCCATAATAAAAAACAAACCTCCAATTGGCGTAATAAATCCAATAGATTTTGCATCAAAAACGAATAATTCGTTTAATGAAAGTAAATAGATTGATCCTGAAAAAAAGATAATGCCAATCATAAAAAATAAAGCTACCCATTTTTGTGTTGTTGAAGGGATTACAGAAGCAAAACCAACAATCAATAGTGCAAAAACATGATACATTTGATAACGGACTCCTGTTTCGAAAGTTGCTAATGATTTTGCATCAATCAATTCTTTTAAACCGTGTGCTCCAAAGGCTCCAATTGCAATAGTTATGGCTCCTAAAATGGATGCAGTCGCAATAATTTTTTTATTAAAATTCATCTTTATAAAGTTTATTATTTAGTAAATTCGCTAAGTTTAATTTTGGTTACAAATCTACGAAAACACTTCGAATGAGAAACATATTAATTATAGGAGCAGGAAGATCAGCAACATGCTTAATCCGTTATTTATTAGATAAATCTTCCGAAGAAAATATCTTTATTACCATTGGAGATATTTCTTTAGAATCAGCTCAAAAATTCACCAAAAACCATCCCAATGCTAAGGGGATTCTACTCGATGTTTTTAACAAAGAACAACGCGAAGAAGCGGTAAAAAGCTGTGATTTGGTAATTTCGATGCTTCCGGCACGTTTTCATATTGAAGTAGCAAAAGACTGTATTACTTTCAACAAAAACTTAGTAACGGCATCTTACATTAGTGATGAAATGCTTGCGTTAGATTCTGAAGCAAAAGAAAAAGGCTTGGTTTTTATGAACGAAATTGGAGTGGATCCAGGAATCGACCATATGAGTGCAATGCAAGTAATTGATGGTATTCGTGATAAGGGTGGAAAACTTTTATTATTCGAATCTTTCACCGGTGGATTAATCGCTCCTGAAAGTGACGATAATCTTTGGAATTATAAATTTACTTGGAACCCAAGAAATGTTGTTTTAGCTGGACAAGGTGGTGCTGCCGAATTTTTACAAGAAGGCAAATACAAATACATACCTTATAATAGACTCTTTAGACGTACCGAATTTATTAAAATTGAAGGCTACGGAAAGTTTGAAGTATATGCCAACCGAAACTCTTTAAAATACCACGATGTGTATGGGTTTAAAGATATTCTAACTTTATATCGCGGAACTATAAGACGTGTAGGTTTTAGTAGAGCTTGGAATGTTTTTGTGCAATTAGGAATGACAGAAGATGGATACACTATTCCAGATTCTGAAAATTTAACTTATCGCCAATATGTAAATTTATTTTTACCTTATTCTCCAAACGATTCTGTTAAATTGAAATTTAGACACAGTTTAAAAATTGATCAAGACGATTTAATTTGGGAAAAATTAGAAGAAATAGACATCTTCAATAAAACAAAAACATTAGGAATTAAAAATGCTACTCCGGCACAAGCACTTCAGAAAATATTAATGGACAAATGGACCTTAGCTGAAGAAGACAAAGATATGATCGTAATGTATCATAAATTTGGTTACGAGCTCAACGGAAAAAACTACCAAATAGATAGTAGTATGGTAACTATTGGTGAAAACCAAACCTATACGGCAATGGCAAAAACCGTTGGTCTCCCAGTCGCAATTGCTTCTTTAAAAATACTGAATAAAGAAATTACAACACCTGGTGTTTTACGTCCAATTGCTAAAGAAGTGTACGAACCTATTTTAAAAGAATTAGAAACTTTCGGAGTTTATTTTACCGAAGAAAAGAAAAAATATTTGGGGTATAATCCTGATGATTTGGGGTAATAATTCCTGCTAAGGCAGGAACTATTCAATACAAAACTAAAAGCCTCTATCAAAAAATTAAACTCTGATAGAGGCTATTAAATCATGATATTCCTGTCTTCACAGGAATTTATCGTCTCCCCATAAACATACTAATAAAATAAAGTAAGGTCGCTAAAGATCCTAAAGCGGCAACTACATAAGTTCTTGCTGCCCATTTTAATGCGTCTTTTGCTCCTGCATGTTCTTCTTGTGTTACCATACGACTGCTTTCTAGCCAAGCCAAAGCTCTGTTACTTGCGTCAAATTCTACTGGTAAGGTTATAAATGTAAAAAGTGTGGTTACTCCAAAAAGTGCAATTCCAGCTAAAAATAACATATCTCCAAAAGCATTACCAGAATACATTAAAATCAACCCTCCCATTATCACAAAATTAGAAATCTTACTTGAAAACCCCACCGCTGGAACAATTGCCGATCGCAATGTTAACCAAGAATAAGCTTGTACGTGTTGTACCGCATGACCACATTCGTGAGCTGCAACCGCTGCCGCTGCCGCATTGCGTTGTGAATATACCGATTCACTTAAATTTACGGTTTTGTTTACTGGATTGTAATGATCGGTTAACTGTCCCTTTACAGAAACAACTTTTACATCGTAAATTCCGTTATCGTTGAGCATTTTTTCGGCAATTTCTTGACCACTCATTCCGTTTTTTAACTGAATTTTTGAGTATTTTTTAAACTTGCTTTTTAGTCGGTTGCTAACAAACATACTCACTAAAAAGATGACTCCTGCTAATAAATAATATCCTCCCATAATTATCACCCTTATATAGGTGTGTGTTTTAATTAAAATAATATTAGACTATAAATATAGCAAATATTGCGCAAAATATTTGGTATTAGCAAACCTACTAGGTTTATTATACTTTAACTAGCATACAGGCTTACCCAACAATATTTACAATCTTCCCAGGAACCACAATTACTTTTTTAGGAGTTCTTCCCTCTAAATAATGAATGGTTTTTTCATGCGACATTACGGCAGCTTCTATTTCATCTTTTGATAAATCTAAAGGTAATTCCATCGTAAAACGCATTTTTCCGTTGAACGAAATTGGATATTTCTTCATACTTTCTACCAAGAATTTCTCTTCAAATTTTGGAAAAGCTGCTGTTGAAATACTTTCTGAATACCCTAATTTATTCCAAAGCTCTTCAGCAATATGAGGTGCATAAGGAGACAGTAACACTAATAAAGGTTCTAACACTTCTTTTGAAGTACACTTTTGAGCAGTCAATTCATTTACCGCAATCATAAAGGTAGAAACCGAAGTATTAAAACTGAAATTCTCAATATCCTCTTGTACTTTCTTGATGGTTTTGTGTAGGGTTTTTAAACTGTCTTTTGAAGCAGGGTTTTCTGAAATATTGAAAGTATTCTCCTCACTTTCACTTCGGCTCACTTCGGCTCCGCTCAGTGTCCGCCGCTCAGTGTCCGTTACTGGAGTATGGAACAATCGCCACATCTTCTTTAAGAAAGAATGTACTCCTGTTATTCCTGCGGTACTCCAAGGTTTTGCTTGTTCTAAAGGGCCTAAAAACATCTCGTACATCCGTAAGGTATCGGCTCCGTATTGATTGCAAATATCATCTGGATTTACTACGTTGTATTTAGATTTGGACATTTTTTCCACCTCCCGAGACACTTTAAAAGTTCCGTCTTCTTCGGTAATAAATTCAGCATCTTTAAATTCTGGTCGCCAGTTTTTAAAAGCTTCGATATCTAATTCATTTGAAGTATTTACAAATGAAACATCTGCATGAGTTCTATAAAAATTATACTTACTCCCAATTAATGCAAAATCTAATCTAACTTTATCTAAAACACCTTGTTCTTCTAATTCAACTTTCAAAATGCTCATGTATTTATTTTCAACTTCTCTTCTATATTTTTCACTCTCGTCATTCCCGTCATTCCTCTTCTTAAAATGTTCTATCAATTCTGCTGAAAAAAACTTATCTTCTATAATAACATATTTATCCTGAAGTTTAGAAAGTCCTCTTTTTTCTTCTATAGTAAGAATACTTGAGGCACCAAACATCGAAATAGTTTTGGTTTTATGTTTAGGGTTTTGGTTTATGTCCCAAAAAGTAATATTAAAACCTAATCTATGAACAAAAGCACTCTCTCCCAAAATCATTCCTTGGTTGATGAGCTTTTTAAATGGCTCGTCCACACTTAAAAATCCTCTATCGTGTAAAAACTTCACCCAAAAACGGGAGTATAATAAATGTCCCGTTGCGTGTTCGCTTCCGCCGATATATAAATCGACGTTTACCCAATAATCCATTGCTTCTTTCGAGGCAAATTCGTCATTGTTTAAAGCATCCATATAACGGAACATATACCAAGAACTTCCTGCCCAACCTGGCATCGTGTTTAGTTCTAAAGGGTAAATTCCGTTGTCTTCATAGCCTTCAATTTCACTTTTAGAAACCAATTTATTACTAACAATGGTGTTGATATTAGTGTCCCAAGCCCAATTATCGGCACGACCTAAAGGTGGCTCGCCTGTTTCAGTTGGTAAGTATTTTTCAATTTCAGGAAGACGAATTGGCAAATATTTTGCATCTATCATTTGAGGCAATCCGTTTTTGTAATATACTGGAAAAGGTTCTCCCCAATAACGTTGTCTTGAGAAAACAGCATCTCGTAAACGGTAATTTATTTCTTTTTTACCTCGATGGTTTTTTTCTAAAGCTTCAATCACTTTATCTGAAGCATCTTTATAAGAATAACCACTAATAAAATCGCTATTGGCAATAATAGTTCCTTCTTTATCTGAATGCGCTGCTTCCGAAATATCAACACCTTCAAAAATATTTTTAATCGGAATATCAAAATGCTTCGCAAAATCGTAATCTCGTTGATCACCACAAGGCACTGCCATAACCGCTCCTGTTCCGTAGCTAGCCAATACATAATCACCAATCCAAATGGGTACTAACTCCTTTGTTAACGGGTGCTTTGCATAAGCCCCTGTAAAAACTCCGGTGATGTTTTTTACATCTGCAAGACGTTCTCTTTCACTCTTTTTTGCAGTTTCGGTGATATATTTTGCAACTTCAATTCGTTGTTCTATCGTAGTGATTTTATCAACCAATTCATTTTCTGGAGCGATGGTTAAAAAGGTCACTCCGTAAATAGTATCGGGTCTTGTGGTGAATGTTTTGATGGCAATTCCTTGAAATTCTTCTTTTTCATTTACCACTCTAAATTCTACGGAAGCTCCTACCGATTTTCCAATCCAATTTCGTTGTGTTTCTTTTAAAGATTCACTCCAATCTAGATTTTCCAACCCTTGTAATAACCGTTCCGCAAAAACAGAAATTCGCATACTCCATTGGATCATTTTCTTTTTAATAACTGGAAAACCACCTCTTTCTGAAACACCATTTACAATTTCGTCGTTAGCCAAAACGGTTCCTAATTGCGGACACCAATTTACTTCGGTTTCCGCTAAATAAGTCAGTCGATAATTAAGTAATACTTTTTGCTTTTTTTCTTCGGAAAAGCTATTCCACATTTCAGCAGAAAATTCAGGTTGATTATTTCCACACTTAGCGTTTAAACCCATATTTCCTTCCTCTTCAAAAATATCGATCAATTCAGAAATTGGAAAAGATTGTTCTAAAACATTGCAATACCAGGATTCAAATAATTGAATAAAAATCCATTGTGTCCATTTATAATAGGAAGGATCTGAAGTACGAACTTCACGGCTCCAATCAAACGAAAATCCTATTCTATCTAGCTGCTCCCGATATCTAGCAATATTTTCTTTAGTGGTTTTTGCTGGATGCTGTCCCGTTTGAATTGCATATTGTTCTGCTGGTAAACCAAAAGAGTCATAGCCTTGAGGATGCAAAACATTAAAACCTTGATGCCTTTTATAACGCGCATAAATATCACTAGCGATATATCCTAATGGATGCCCAACATGAAGTCCCGCTCCTGAAGGATAAGGAAACATATCCAGTACATAATACTTAGGTTTTTCGCTATTGTTTTCGGCTTTAAAAGTTTGGTTTTCTGCCCAATATTTTTGCCATTTGGCTTCGATATTGTTGAAGTGATAATTGCTCATATTAATTGCGGGTTCGGGAATTTTTAGCATTAATTCAAATAATCGATTTCTTTTAAAATCTGAATTTTTATCGAAATAATTTGGCTGCAAATTTAAGAGTATTGTACGAAAGACAAAAGTTTATACGTTATTATTCAAAATACAAAAAGACAAGTAATCAAAGCTCAAAAATATTTGTATTTTTACTTTTTCAGAACTAACAAAAATTTATGGCTTCATCTTTTGATAAATACCAAAAACGCAGATTGATTTCTTCGTATTTTTCCGTAGTGATAAGTATTTCGTTGGTACTGTTTTTATTGGGATTATTAGGATTATTGGTGTTGAATTCTAAACGAGTTGCCGATTATTTTAAGGAGCAAATTTCGGTGACAATATTTCTAAAAAACGATGCAAAAGAAGTTGAAGTTACCCAATTAAAACAGAGTTTGGCCTTGGCAGAATACACAAAATCTGCCGATTATATTTCAAAAGAACAGGCCGCAGAAGAACACAGCGAAACAATTGGTGAAAATTTTATAGATTATTTGGGTTACAATCCACTTCAAAATAGTATTGATGTTCATATGGTTGCCGATTTTGTAACTCCTGAATTGATAGATGCCATTACTACAGAAATTAAAAGCAAGGATTTTGTGGACGATGTAGTTTATGACAAACCCTTGATTGCAAAACTGACCGAAAACGTACAAAAAATCAGTTTTTGGATTTTGGTAGTGAGTAGTGTTTTCTTGTTTATTGCAGTGCTTTTAATTAATAGTTCTATCCGACTTTCGGTGTATGCCAAACGATTTACCATAAAAACAATGCAAATGGTGGGTGCCACCAAAACTTTTATTCGCCGTCCTTTTATTTGGAGAAGTGTTCGATTGGGGATTTTAGGGTCGGTGATAGCAATGATTGGAATGGCAGTGGCTTTATATTATTTAGATAAATCTTTTGCCGAGTTACAGCTTATGGAAAGCAAGGTTTTAATTGCTGCTTTATTCGGGTTTATATTTTTAATCGGAATATTTATCACTTGGATTAGCACTTATTTTGCAACCCAACGTTTCTTGAATTTACGAACCGATGAATTGTATTATTAATATGAAAAAAGTTATCTTGCGCCTTCCAAAATTTTGGGTAGGAACTTCTGAACATATAACGCAATTAACTGTAAATGATAAGATTATATTTACTGAATTTAATTAAAAATGGGAGAACAAAAAAGAAAAGAAATTAAGAAAAGTGAAAATCAGTTTGTTTTTCGTCGGAAGAATTATCAATTTATGGTGATTGGTATCGTTTTTATCGCTTTAGGTTTTATACTTATGGCTGGTGGCGGAAGCGATGATCCAAACGTTTTTAATCCTGAAATTTATAGCTGGAGAAGAATACGTTTAGCACCCACTTTTATCCTTATTGGTTTTGCTATTGAGATGTATGCTATTTTATTAAACCCCAACAAGGAATCTTAAATGAATAGTTTAGATGCTATTATCCTTGGTATTATTCAAGGGTTTACTGAGTTTTTACCTGTTTCCTCAAGCGGACATTTAGAAATAGGAAAAGCAATTTTAGGCGATCATTCATTGCCTGAAGACAGTATGCTTTTTACAGTAGTGCTTCATTTTGCAACTGCACTAAGTACTATCGTGGTTTTTAGAAAAGATATTTGGGAAATAATTAGAGGCTTATTAAGTTTTTCTTGGAATGAAGAAACTAAATTTTCAGTAAAAATTATTATTTCAATGATTCCTGCCGTAATTGTCGGGCTATTTTTTGAAGAAAAGTTAGAATCCTTTTTTGGAGGTAATATTGCTTTTGTAGGCTTTATGCTTTTGATTACGGCAGTATTACTTTGGCTTGCCGATCGTTCTAAAAACACAGGTAAAAAAGTGTCTAACAGCAACGCATTGGTTATTGGAATCTCTCAAGCAATTGCAATGCTCCCAGGAATCTCGAGAAGCGGCGCCACTATTTCCACTTCCGTTTTATTAGGAAACGATAAAAGTAAAGCCGCGCGTTTTTCGTTTTTAATGGTCGTTCCGTTAATCTTCGGTAAAATTGCGAAGGACCTTTTAAGCGGCGAATTGTTTTCTGAATCTATCAATTACACACCTCTAGGATTGGGCTTTATATCGGCATTTGTTTGCGGATTAATTGCTTGTACTTGGATGATTAGTTTGGTTAAAAAAAGCAAGCTTTCCTATTTTGCTATTTACTGTTTAGTGGTTGGATTGATTGCTATTGGTTTTAGTTTTTATTAAAATTATAAAGTTATTTCACAGAGTCGCACAGAGAAACACAAAGGTTCACAAAGAATCATTAAATTTCAATATTATGAATACTCTTGAAGATTTTAAAGAAGGAAAAGTACTACTCATAGACAAGCCCCTTAATTGGACTTCCTTTCAAGTGGTCAAT
Source organism: Flavobacteriaceae bacterium (assembly GCA_021648265.1). GTDB lineage: Bacteria > Bacteroidota > Bacteroidia > Flavobacteriales > Flavobacteriaceae > Marifrigoribacter. The sequence continues at coordinate 20,265 of JAKITD010000005.1, forward strand.
AAGATTCGTTGGTTAATCAAACAACAATTCGGGATTAAAAAAATAAAAGTGGGTCATGCAGGAACTTTAGATCCTTTGGCTACAGGATTGTTAATTTTATGTACTGGAAAATTTACAAAAAAAATAGAAACCTACCAAGCACAAGTTAAAGAATACACCGGAACTATCACTTTAGGCGGCACCACACCTAGTTATGATTTAGAATCTGAAATAGATCAAACTTTTGATTTTTCTACTATTTCTAAAGAAGAAGTACAGAACACAACACAACAATTTATTGGTGAAATACAACAACAACCACCCATTTTTTCAGCATTAAAAAAAGACGGAAAACGATTGTATGAATACGCTCGTGCTGGTGAAAAAGTGGAAATTCCAACGAGAACCATAACTATTTCAGAATTTGAAATCACCAATATAAAATTACCAAATATTGAATTTAGAGTAGTTTGCAGCAAAGGCACTTACATTCGTTCGTTGGCTCACGATTTTGGAAAAGCTTTGAATAATGGCGCACATCTTTCTGTTTTACGCAGAACTAAAATTGGTGATTTTTCTGTGGCGGATGCTGTTGGGATTTCAGAGTTTGAGGAAAAACTACATAGTTAGTTTATATTAAAATATCTAAATTTTTATTTTGCTACTTTTGAACTATGAATTTTAATTACTCCTATAAAGCATTTGTGATCACCTTGTTACTTGTAGGAAACCTATATTTAATTTTATACTTTACACAACTTCCTAGTTCTACGGATGTAATTGAGGATGAATACGAAATTGAATATATTCAGGAAGCTTTATTAGAAGAAAAATTAGCTTCTCTTTCTTCAGAAAAAATTAAAATTGAAACTCATATTGTAAATAATAAAGCGGAAAATTTTATAAAAGAACTTGAAAACGAAAGGCAAGAAAATCCTGAAACACTTGAAGAAAAACTTTCAGAAATAAACAATGCGATTAGCGATTCGGAAAACAATCACGATGCTTATGAAACTACTAACAAAGAAAAATTAAAAAAAATTGACAACAAACCTTCATTTTCTGAAGAAGTAACCAAACATTCTAACAACAAAAACACCACTAATAGTTATCGTCTTATCAACCGAAAAGCCACCTATTTTCCAAATCCCGTTTATACTTGTGATGCCTACGGAAAAGTTGTTTTACATATTGAAGTTAACGCTTTTGGAAAAGTGATATTAGCAACAATCAACGCCAATTCTTCTACAACAAATAATGCCTGTTTATTAGAAAGTGCCATAGATTACGCAAAAAAAGCTCGTTTTACAAAATCTGAAAACAAGCCTTCACAAATGGGAAGTATTACTTATGTTTTTCCTGGACAAAACTAAAATTTTAATACCCAAAATCGCTTTTAATTTTATCGGCTTTATCTAGCATTAAATCAATGGTAATAAAATCTACTTCTTCTTTATCATAAGCTCCCTGAAAAATTCGCATTGCTTTTTTAGGCTCCCCAACTTCTTCATAATATCGCCCTAAATAATAATCGCCTAAAACGGTATCTGGATATTGTTTTTTTGCCATGGTAGCAATTTCTCTAAGAGATTCCCATTGTTTCTTTTTTTCAGCAGCTTTGCAAGTTGCAATAAAATCATTCTCCCTAATTGGATTTGTTAACCCAAAAAGATCTTCAATGGTATTATATTTATCTATTAAATACTGAGATATTGGTGTTTTTAATTTCAACAGAACATTGGTATATTCCTCTTTACTAATTGGTCGATATATGGAAAACATTTTTTCTAAAGCTGAAGGAATTGCTCTAGCGACTAAAGAATAATGTGTTGCTCCTTCAAAATTATCGAAATTATAATCGAAGTTATCACTTTTTAATCCTTTTAAGGAAGCATCAAGCATTTCAGATATTTCTCTCAAATCTTCTATATCATCAGATCCTGTTGCCAAATAATAAAATATTTTTGTTTGAATATGAGGGATTCTTTCAGGAAGTCGTTCGTCCATAAGTGGTGCTAAATCTGGACTTAACGAGATGTAACCATTAAACAATGGCGGATCTTTAAACATATAATAGTTTATAAAATTTGCAGTAAAATCATGACCAACGGCTATGGTGAATTTTGCAGTTCGGTAATTTTCATCTATATAAGGGATGAGTTCTAAACCAACAAATTCAAAAAAATCGGCTCCAGAATCTGCGGGCATAAAATTAATATCATCATAATTACAATCGTCATAACGGCTATCTCCTTGCATAATTCCAACAACTATAGATTCTGGCATATCTTCCCAATAACTAAAATAATCAACATTTCCTGCTACGGGTTCAAAAAGATAATTGGCATCAAAAACCACAACTATCGGATACACTTTTTCTGTGTTTTCTTCATAATCTCGAGGGAGCTGAATTTTTAATCTTCTATAAGCATCTAACTTAAAGGATTGAAATTCTTCATAAATTACTTTTGATTGCGCTATAGTACTAAAACTAAATAGTAAACAAAATACAGTGACAACAAATTTATTCATAGGTTATATATTTATTTCTGAAAGATAACGTTTTTAAAAAATTTATATTTTCAAAAATATAAAAATAGTTATTTTTCTTTGTTATAAAAAGGAAGCAATAACAATGAGAGTCCACCAAAAAAGATGATTGATGCAATGTTTGATGTCCAAACAATCCAACCAAAAGCAGTACCTACTGTTTCTGAAATACTAAAAACTGCTAAAATTCCAGCAACGAAAAACGGGTACGATCCAAAACCACTATTGGTAAATGCAAACGAAAAACTCCCAACAACAAAAGTAATAATTAGAACTGAAAATGTTATGGAAGACGTTTCCTCCAATGCAAAAGTTGCTATATAAAATGAAAGCAAATACAATCCCCAAATTAAGAATGACTGAATAATAAACGGAATTTTATTTTCCATAATTGCCACACTTAAAATCCCTTCTTTAAGTCCTGAAACAAATGTTTTAATTTTTTTAGATATTGAAGATTTAGAATACTTTAAAAAAACTAAAAATAGCAGAAACAATAGCAAAGCAATTCCTACTAAACTATATAGTTTTGAAAGTGGTAGTTTGTTTAATAAAAACTCAGAGAGCTTATCAAACTGAAGTGATAACGCTACTGCTGTAAACACAAATAGAAAAAGTAAATCTACGATTCTTTCAGAAATTATGGTTCCGAAAGCCTTATCAAATGGCACCTTTTCATATTTATTAATAATCACCGCTCTAGAAATTTCACCGCTTTTAGGAATAAAAAGGTTCATAATATAAGCAACATAAACTGCCATAAAATTATTGGCTATTTTGGGTTGAAAACCTAAAGGAGCTAACATATAGTTCCATCGATATGCCCTAAAAAAATGACTTAATAAGCTAAAGAAAACGGAAAGAGCAACAATTTTATAATCCGCTTTTTTAAAATAAAAAGAGATTTCTTCTAATTGATTTGGGCTAAATTTTGAGTAGGAATAATAAATTAAAAAAAAACCAAGACCAAGAGGAATCGCTATTTTCAGAAATTTTATAAATGACTTGTTCAAACTAAATAAGTAAGTTATTATCTTCGTTAGGAAATACTAATGACGGTTTAAAGTTTTTTGCATCATCAATATACATTATTGCATATGTAATTAAAATTAACACATCGCCAAGTGCAACTTTTCTGGCAGCCGCGCCATTTAATGTAATTTCTCCACTAGCACGAGGTCCTGGAATTGCGTAGGTTTCTAACCGTTCGCCATTATTATTGTTTACAATTTGAACTTTCTCTCCTTCAATAATATTTGCAGCATCCATTAAATCCTCATCAATGGTAATACTACCTATGTAATTAAGGTCGGCACCTGTTACTTTTACTCTGTGAATTTTTGATTTTACTACGTGAATTTGCATTGGCCAAAGGTATTAATTTAATGCCATATTATCTATTAATCGAACACCATCTATAAAGCTTGCAATAAAAGCACGATATTTTGTGTTTTTCTTTTTGTCTAAAGCTGTTTTAAGTGTTGAAACATCTGCAATTTCAAAATATTCAAGCGATAATACATCGTTGTTATTGAATTTATTTTTAACTAATAAATTTAATTCTGAAATAGATAGTTTCTGAAATTTAACTTTCACTTCAGACAATGTTTTATAAATCAAGGTTGCTTCATTCAAGGCTTCAATATCCAACCGTTTGTTCCTTGAGCTCATTGCAAGTCCACTGGCTTCTCTCACAATAGGGCATCCAATAATTTTTACTGGTAAATTTTCAATTTCTACAAGCTTTTTTACAATTTGTAATTGCTGAAAATCTTTTTCTCCAAAATAAGCTTTATTAGGCTTAACTGTTCTAAAAAAAATATTTAAAACGGTTCCAACACCATCAAAATGACCTTGACGATGCTTGCCTTCCATCTCATTTTCAATACCAGAAAAATCATATTTTTTAGAAATTATTTGATCTTGATATAAGTCGGAAGCATTGGGTAAAAAAACAAAGATGTTTCCTTTTACATTTTTTAAAAGAGCAATATCTCCTTCTATAGTTCTAGGGTATTTTTCTAAATCTTTAGCATTATTAAACTGTGTTGGGTTCACAAAAATACTCACTACTACACATTCATTTTCTTTACAAGCCTGTTCAACTAAGGATACATGACCTTTATGTAAAGCTCCCATAGTTGGCACAAAACCAATACTTTTACAGTCTTTTAAAAAAGGTAAAAGTTCTTTTTGTAACGACTCAATTGAATTATGAATTTTCATTAAAAATTATTTTAAGGCAGTAAAAATAATATATTAAAGTTAGTCTGCATAAATTTTCGTAATTTTGCATGTTTTTAAGCATCACGAAAAGTATAATTTATGAAAGATAAGAGAGTCTTATATGTGTCTTCAGAAGTAATTCCTTATTTACCTGAGACCGAGATTTCTTCAATGTCGTTTGAAGCGCCTCGAATGGTTAATAGTAAAAAGGGGCAAATTAGAATATTTATGCCTCGTTTTGGAAACATAAACGAACGCAGACACCAACTTCACGAAGTAATTCGCCTATCTGGTATGAACTTGGTTATTAACGACATGGATATGCCTCTTATTATAAAGGTAGCTTCCATACCCAAAGAACGGATGCAGGTTTATTTTATTGATAATGAAGAGTATTTTAAACGAAAAGCAACCTATGCTGACGAAAACGGAAACTTTTTTAAAGATAATGATGAAAGAGCAATTTTCTTTGCAAAAGGTGTTATCGAAACTGTAAAAAAACTAAACTGGTCTCCAGACATTATTCATGTACACGGTTGGCTTGCTTCTTTCTTACCATTATATCTTAGAACATATTACGATAAAGATCCTCTTTTTGAAAACAGTAAAATCATTACTTCCGTTTACAAACAAGGGTTTGAAGGTCAATTAAATAAAAAGGTGATTGACAAACTAACTTTTGACGGAATAGCCAAAGAACATCTTAATGAGTTAAAAGATCCCAACTATACCAATTTAATGAAGTTGGCAATAAAATATTCAGACGCTATAATTATTGGTTCTGAAGATATTCCTGAAGATTTACAAGATTATCTTAATGAACTCGAAATACCAATGTTAAAGTATCATAAAAAAGAAGGAGTTTCTCCTGCTTATTTAGATTTTTACCTTTCAAAAGTATTATCATAAATACACACATTTTTATTTTATTATGAAAACACAAAGTACTTTGCCTAAAATAATGGCAATATTATTTTTTATTATAGCTATCGCCTCTTGCGATGAAGATTTCAATACCATCGGAACAGATATTATTGGTAATGAAAACCTTCTAACACAATTAGATGACACTCAAAAAGTTATTTCTTATAGTCAAAAACTAGATCCTGTTCAAACAAATCTAATATCTGTATATCAATTAGGAATATACAATGACCCAGTTTACGGAAAATCTTCTGTAAATTTTATTACACAATTACTTTTAGAAGAAACCGACCCAACATTTGGAGATACTTTAGGACAACCACTAGACCTTACAAGTGTTATATTGTACTTGCCTTATTTTAGCGAAGCAACCCTAGGAGAAGACGAAACTACTTATGAATTAGATTCGATATTTGGAGATACCCCAATTAAAATAACAATATACGAATCCAATTTTTTTTTAAGAGATTTCGACCCGAATTCAAATTTTGAAGACCCACAACTTTATTATTCCAATCAAGGTCCAAATTTTGAAAGTTTTTTAGGGGAAGAATTAATAGTCTTAGAAGATTTTAAACCAAGTAATGAAGGGTTTGTTCTTATTGACGGAGAAGGTGACGAAGAAGTAAAAACTTTAATCGCACCAGGAATACGTGTAGAACTTCCCATCGATTTTTTTAAAGAAAAAATATTAGACAAAGAAGGAAGCCCAGAAATTAATAACAATAATAATTTTAAAGAATATTTTAGAGGAATCTATTTTAAGGTTGAATCAACCAACAACGATGGAAATATTTTTATTTTTAGTCCAGAAGAAGCCAATATTACCCTTAATTACAATTATGACAGGCTTAAAGTAAATGACCAAGGAGATCCAATATTAGACGATAATGGAGATGAAATTATTGATGTAATTGAAGACGAATACATACTTAATATTGGCGGTGTTAAACTAAACACTTTCACTAACGAATTAACACCAAATATAATTTCAGAACTTGAAAATCCAAACACCATAGACGGGGAGGATTTATTATACGTAAGAGGTGGTGACGGAATTATTACAGTTATCAACTTATTTGGCGACGATCTTGATAATGACGGCGTTGCAGATGATCTTGAAGATTTGCGAGAAAAAAAATGGATTATCAACGATGCTAACTTAGTGTTTTACGTTAACCAAAACATGGTTTCAGGAGGAAATTCAGAACCAGAGAGACTTATAATTTACAATCTTGACAATAATAAAGTTTTAGCAGATTACTTTTTAGACCCTACTTTAGGTAACCCACCAAATGATGCACTAACAACCCATCTTGGCAAACTTAAAAGAAACAGTGATGGCAATGGAGAATACTACAAAATAAGAATAACAAGCCACTTAAGTAATGTTATTAACAAAGACTCTATCAACGCTCCTTTAGGTTTAATAGTTTCTCAAAATGTGCTATTAAGTGGATTTCAAGCAATTGATAGCTTAACAAACCCTAATGCCACTTTACCTAGAATAAAAGTTGTTCCGGGAAGTAGCTTAATCTCTCCAAAAGGAACTGTTTTGTACGGTAACAACACGGTTAATCAAGACAAAAAACTTAAATTAGAAATACATTATATAGACCCTAATAACTAAAAATATCCTTATGTGTGGAATCGTTGGCTATATTGGCAAAAGAGATGCTTATCCTATAATATTAAACGGATTAAAACGCCTAGAATACAGAGGTTACGATAGTGCTGGAATTGCCTTGTATGATGGCTCAGAAATTCAACTTTGCAAAACAAAAGGTAAAGTTGCTGATTTAGAAGCAAAAGTTTCTAAAGAAATGCCTACCAAAGGTAATTTAGGAATTGGTCATACCCGTTGGGCAACACATGGAATTCCAAACGATGTTAATTCGCATCCACATTTTTCTAATAGTGGCAATTTAGTAATAATTCATAACGGAATTATAGAAAACTACACTTCTATTAAAAAAGAATTAATTAATCGTGGTTATATTTTTTATTCAGATACTGATACTGAGGTTCTAGTAAACCTTATTGAAGACGTAAAGAAAAATGAAAATGTAAAACTTGGAAAAGCTGTTCAAATTGCTTTAAATCAAGTTGTAGGAGCGTATGCAATTGCAGTTTATGATAAAAACAAACCCGACGAAATAGTGGTTGCAAAATTAGGTAGTCCACTAGCTATTGGTATTGGCGATGACGAGTTTTTTATAGCGAGTGATGCTTCTCCTTTTATTGAATTCACTAATAATGCTATTTATTTAGAAGATGAAGAAATGGCAATTATTCGTTTAGGACGAGAAATTAATATAAGAAAAATTAAAGATGATAGTCTAGTTGCTCCTTACATACAAGAACTTCAATTAAACCTTGAACAAATTGAAAAAGGTGGTTACGATCACTTTATGTTGAAAGAAATTTACGAACAACCGTCTGTTATTCAAGATACATTCCGAGGAAGACTACTTGCAGACAAAGGTATTATTCGTCTAGGTGGACTTGAAGATTATATAGAAAAATTTGTAAATGCAGATAGAATAATAATTGTTGCATGCGGAACCTCATGGCACGCAGGATTAGTAGCAGAATATATTTTTGAAGATTGGGCAAGAATTCCTGTAGAAGTAGAATATGCCTCAGAATTTAGATATCGAAATCCTGTAATTACAGAAAAAGATGTTGTTATTGCAATTTCGCAAAGTGGTGAAACAGCAGATACTCTTGCCGCTGTAAAACTTGCAAAAGAAAAAGGTGCATTTGTTTATGGAATCTGTAATGTGGTTGGCTCAACAATTTCAAGAGCAACCCATAGTGGCACTTATACTCACGCTGGACCAGAAATTGGTGTTGCTTCAACCAAAGCATTTACTACACAAATTACGGTACTAACCATGATTGCCTTAAAATTAGCAAAAGTAAAAGGCACTATTTCACAAAGTGACTATATGTTACATTTAAGAGAATTAGATTTAATTCCTTCAAAGGTAAGTACAGCATTAGATAAAAATGATTCCATAATAGAAATTGCAAAAATATTTAAAGATGCTACTAATTTCCTTTATTTAGGAAGGGGTTATAACTTTCCAGTAGCACTTGAGGGCGCATTAAAACTAAAAGAAATATCATACATTCACGCAGAAGGGTATCCAGCTGCCGAAATGAAACACGGACCAATTGCCCTAATAGACGAACAAATGCCAATAGTAGTAATTGCAGTAAACAGCAATCATTACGACAAAGTAGTAAGTAATATTCAAGAAATTAAATCTAGAAAAGGTAAAATTATTGCAGTTGTCACCGAAGGCGATACAATTGTAAGAGAATTGGCAGATTATATAATGGAAGTTCCTTACACTCCCGAAACCCTATCCCCTTTAGTAACAACAATCCCCTTACAACTATTGTCTTATCACATTGCATTAATGTTAAAAAGAAATGTAGACCAACCTAGAAACCTAGCAAAAGCAGTTACAGTAGAATAATATACTAAGACTAAATAATATTTTAATCTTCATTTTTTTTTGTCAAGCCTTTTATTAAAGTTAAATTTCCGTATATTTCGGCTTTAAAACCAATTCAAATATAAATATGAAAACTATTATTACAATTTTTTGTTTGTGTTTTAGCGTCCTAGCTTTTTCACAAACTACTGTAACAGGAAATGTTGTAGATCAAAATTCAGTACCAATTGTAGGGACCAATGTTATTGTTGTTGGAACATCAATAGGAACGGCAACTGATTTCGATGGAAAATTTACACTAACTGTAGAACAAGCCCCACCATTTTCAGTGGAATTTAGTAGTATTGGGTATCAATCATTTACTCAAGAAATTACAGAAAACAACCAAACATTCTCAATTACCTTAAATGAAGGTGACGAATTAGACGAAATTGTTGTTTCTGCATCTAGAACCCCTGAAAGTGTTCGAGAATCTCCAGTTACTATTGAACGCTTAGATGCTAGAGATATTAAAAACTCATCATCTCCAAACTTTTATGCAAGTTTAGAAAACCTAAAAGGTGTAGATGTAAATAGAGGAAGTTTAACCTTTAACTCTGTAAACACAAGAGGTTTTGCAACTTTCGCAAACACTCGTTTTGTGCAATTAGTGGATGGTATGGATAACTCTTCACCAGCATTAAACTTTGTTATGGGTAACTTTTTAGGAATGAACGAGCTAGATGTTAATAGCATTGAACTATTACCAGGTGCTTCTTCTGCCCTTTATGGTGCAAATGCATTCAACGGAATTTTATTTATGACAAGTAAAAGCCCATTTGACCATGAAGGAATTAGTACTTACATAAAAACAGGAGTTACTTCACAAGCAGCAGCAGGTGATAACAATTTTTACGATTTTGGAGTAAGAGCAGCTCATAAATTTAGTGATAAATTTGCCGCAAAAGCATCTTTCTCATATCTAAGAGGTACAGAATGGTTTGCAACCGATACAAACCAATATACTTTAAGGACACCTGGACTACCAGATGAAGTGACAGCCTATGATAACCAACCCGCTTTTGATGGTTTAAATATATATGGAGACGAAGTTTCATTAGGAGCATTAGGAACAGACCTTAATGGTGTTGCGCAATCTTTAGAAGCACAAGGTTTAATCCCTGCTGGTTCAAGCAGTTTAATCCCTGCAGACAATGTTTCTAGAACAGGGTATAGAGAACAAGATCTAACAGATTATACTGCCGCTACTGGGAAAGCAGATTTCTCTTTAAATTACAGACCAACAGGTGGTGATTTAGAAATTATTTGGAATTCGAAAGTTGGTTTTGGTAGAACAATTTATCAAGGAGCAAACCGATATCAGTTAGACAATTTTATTATGCAACAGCATAAATTGGAAATAAAAAGCAAAGATTTTTTTGTAAGAGCATACACAACCAATGAAAATGCTGGAAATTCGTATGATATGCGTTTTACAGGTATTAATATGAGTAAAATTGGCGCTCAAGAGTGGTTTGGAACTTATACAGGTGCATATTTGCAAGCTGTCTTAGGCGGATCAACTAGCGAACAAGCTCACGCTGCTGCTAGAATTTTTGCAGATGACAATATTACTTTACAACCTGGAACACCAGAATTTATCGCAGCTTATGAAAGCGTAATCTCGGAACCAGATGTTTCTAGAGGATCAAAATTTATAGACAAGTCTAAGTCTCATGTAGCCGAAGGAAATTATAACTTTAAAAGCTTATTAAATGATTACATGGATCTTCAAGTTGGAGGGTCATTTAAACAATTTTCATTAAATTCTGAAGGAACCATATTTACAGATTATGATGGTCCAATTACTTATAGCGAATACGCAGCTTATACCCAAGCTTCAAAAAAGTTTTTAGATGAAGATAGAATGAAGGTAACGGCGTCTATACGTTACGATAAAAATGAATTTTTTGATGGTAGATTTTCTCCAAGAGTTTCCCTAACTTATTCGGCAGGAGAAAGAAAACAACATAACTTTAGGGGATCTTTTCAAACAGGATTTAGAAATCCAGATACCCAATCTTTATTTATAGGTTTTAATGTAGGAAGAGCTCTATTGGTAGGGTCTGCTCCAGATAATTTAGACAGAACATTGCCAGGGACATCTTTAACAGGACGTGATGCTTACTTTGACTCTTATACTTTAGAATCTGTTCGAGCCTTTGCAGCAACAGGAGATCCTTCTTCATTAGTGTCCGTACAAACAGCATTGGTTGAACAAGAAAAAGTTCAAGCCTTCGATCTTGGGTATCGTGGAAAAATAGGTAAAATTAATATTGACGCAAATGTTTATTATAATATTTATGAAGGCTTTATTAGTAACCGTTTAGTAGTAACACCAACAAACGGAAGCACCTCTGACGCTACAGGTGTAGCAGATATTGTAAACGGAGATACTCAAGTATTTCAACTATATACAAATTCATTGGCAGATGTAACATCTTATGGAGCCGTAATTGGAGTCTCAACAAAATTCGCAAAAAATTATAGAGTTGGATTAAATTACACCTATGCAGAGTTCGACTTTGATCAAGCTTCAGATCCGGGATTTCAGGCTGGTTTTAACACCCCTAACCATCAGGTAAAACTTTCTATTGGAAACCCAGAATTATTTAAAAGCTTTGGATTTAATGTTGATGGTCGTTACAAAGGAGAATACTTATGGCAATCTAGTTTAGCTAATGCTGTAATGCCAGAAATCTTTGTATTAGATGCCCAGATAAACTACTCAATCCCTTCATTAAGGTCTATGATTAAAGTTGGTGGAACCAACTTAACAGGTAACGAGTTCCAGAGTGCAGTTGGTACAGGTAATATTGGTTCTCAATATTATATATCTTGGACTTTTAATAATTAATAAAACTAAAACAATATAAAATGATGATATTTAATAAATACAAAAACTTTTGGCTAATGGCTTTTGCTATTACCTTAGTAGTTTCGTGTAGTGAAGAAGAATATGATATCCCTGTAGAAGAAGTAATACCGCTAACAGCTGGATCTGCAGATTTTTCAAAATTCGTAGCAGTAGGAGCATCTTTTTCTGCTGGATTTACAGACGGAGCATTGTTTCAAGCAAGTCAGTCTAATTCATTCCCAAATCTTCTAGCAGGAGCCTTTGCAAATGCTGGAGGTGGAGAATTTACACAACCTTTAACAAACGATAATATAGGAGGCTTACTTTTAGGAGGTGTTCAAATTCAAAACCCAAGACTTTATTTTGATGGAGCAGGGATTTCTATGTTAGATGCAACACCCACAAATGAAGTTTCTAATGTAATTCCTGGTCCCTACAATAATATGGGAGTGCCTGGAGCAAAAAGTTTTCATTTATTAGCAAATGGCTATGGAAATGTAGCCGGTGTTCCTGCGGGATTAGCTAATCCTTATTTTGCAAGAATGGCTTCTAGCTCAAACGCATCTATGTTAGAAGATGCTGCTTCACAAGCTGGCACCTTTTTTACATTATCTGAAATTGGAGGGAATGATGTTTTAAGTTTTGCATTGTCCGGAGGTTCTGGAGTTGATCAAACAGGAAATTTCGATCCAACGACTTACGGATCAACTGATATAACTGACCCTAATGTTTTTGCACAAGTTTTTGTAACTATAGCAGATGCATTAACTGCAAATGGTGCTAAAGGAATCGTTTCTAATGTTCCTTATATTACAAGTTTGTCGCATTTTACAACGGTACCTTATAACCCAGTACCTTTAGACGCTGCAACTGCCGCACAATTAAATGGTGCATTTGCTCCATATAATGGAGGATTACTACAAGCTGAAGCTGCTGGTTTAATCTCTTCAGAAGAAAGAGCAGCAAGAACTATAAATTTCGTTGCTGGTCAAAATGCTGTTACTATGGTTGATGAAGATTTAACAGATATAACAGCGTTGGGATTACCATCCTATAGGCACGCAACATCAGATGATTTACTAGTACTACCAAGTTCTAGCTTTATAGGAACGGTAGTTGGAGGAAATCCTCAATTAATTAATGGAGTTTCTGTGCCATTAGAAGATAAATGGGTGTTAACGCCTCAAGAACAACAAGCAATATCCACAGCTACCGATGCTTACAACACGACTATTGAAGCCGTAGCATCTGCTAAAGGATTGGCGTTTGTAGATTTTAAATCATTATTAATTGAAGCTTCAAATGGAGGGTTGTTATTCGACAACTTTAATATGACAACTCAATTGGTATTTGGAGGATTGGTAAGTTTAGATGGTGTTCACCTTACAACTAGAGGATATGCATTAATGGCTAACAGAATGCTGGAAGCTATTGACGCAACTTATGGCTCAAACTTTCAAGCATCAGGATCATTGCTAAAAGCAGATGATTACACGACGATGTATCCAGAAGGGCTATAGTAAATAAGAAAATTATTATTGAAAACCGAAGTTAACAGCTTCGGTTTTTTTATGCTTACTAATTTGATACTTGTCCTTGTCAATCTAGTATAAAAATTTAGGCTTTAGGCTTGTAATTTTTCAATATAAAAAACTATCTTTGCACCGTTTAAAACAAGGGAGATTTTTATCCCTTACAGTACTAAAATATAAACAGTTAATAATGTCAAAAGTTACAGGTAAAGTTGCTCAAATTATTGGACCCGTTGTAGATGTTGAATTTGCAAATGGTTCAGAACTTCCAAAAATTTACGATTCACTTGAAGTAAATAATAACGGAAAATTACTAGTCCTTGAAGTACAATCTCATATTGGTGAAAACACCGTGAGAACTATTTCTATGGATACAACAGATGGATTAAGTAGAGGTGTGGATGTTATTGCTACCGGAACTCAAATTCAAATGCCAATTGGTGATGATATATATGGTCGTCTTTTTAATGTAATTGGAGATTCTATTGACGGTATTGGTAATTTACCAAAAACAGGAGATAACGGATTATCAATTCACCAAGATGCACCAAAATTTGAAGACCTTTCAACTTCAACCGAAGTGCTTTTTACAGGTATTAAAGTAATTGACCTTATTGAGCCTTATGCAAAAGGTGGTAAAATTGGTTTATTTGGTGGAGCCGGTGTAGGTAAAACAGTATTGATTCAAGAATTAATTAATAACATTGCAAAAGGACACGGTGGACTATCAGTATTTGCTGGAGTAGGAGAACGTACTCGTGAAGGAAACGATTTACTTCGTGAAATGTTAGAGTCAGGAATTATCAAATATGGTGATGACTTTATGCATTCTATGGAAGAAGGTGGTTGGGATCTTTCTAAAGTTTCTAAAGAAGCTTTAAAAGAATCTAAAGCAACATTCGTTTTCGGGCAAATGAATGAGCCTCCCGGAGCTCGTGCTCGTGTAGCATTATCTGGATTAACTATTGCAGAATATTTCCGTGATGGAGCTGGAGACGGACAAGGAAAAGATGTACTTTTCTTCGTTGATAATATCTTCCGTTTTACACAAGCAGGTTCAGAGGTGTCAGCACTTTTAGGTCGTATGCCTTCAGCAGTAGGATATCAACCAACATTAGCTACCGAGATGGGTGCAATGCAAGAACGTATTACTTCAACTAAAAGAGGTTCTATTACTTCAGTACAAGCAGTTTATGTGCCTGCAGATGATTTAACAGATCCAGCGCCAGCAACAACTTTTGCGCATTTAGATGCAACAACAGTGCTTTCTCGTAAAATTGCTGAGTTAGGTATTTATCCAGCTGTAGATCCTTTGGACTCAACTTCAAGAATTCTAACTGCAGATATTTTAGGTGACGAGCATTACGATTGTGCACAACGTGTAAAAATGTTATTGCAGCATTATAAAGAATTACAAGATATTATCGCAATTCTTGGAATGGAAGAATTATCTGAAGAAGATAAACAAGCGGTTTATAGAGCAAGAAAAGTACAACGTTTCTTATCACAGCCTTTCCACGTAGCTGAACAATTTACAGGTATCCCAGGATGTTTGGTAGATATTAAAGAAACGATTAAAGGATTTACAATGATTATGGATGGTGAACTAGATCACCTACCTGAATCAGCTTTTAACTTGAAAGGTTCTATTGAAGAAGCAATCGAAGCTGGTGAGAAAATGTTAGCAGAAGCGTAAACTTGCTTAAAGCATAAAGCTTAAAGCCTAAAGCAGAAAAACATGTATTTAGAAATAGTAACCCCAGAAGCTTCTTTAGTAAGCGGTGAAGTAGAATCGGTTTCGGTTCCAGGTGTAGATGGTGAATTTCAGATGCTGAATAACCACGCAGCTATCGTTTCCTCTTTACAAAAAGGAAAAGTATTATTTAAGGGAGACCCTGAATTTACGGAAGGATTTGAAGATAAATTCTCAAAAGATAAAGACGGAAGATGGTCACTTGAAATTAATAGTGGAACTCTTGAAATGCAAGATAACAAAGCAATTATTTTAGCTGACTAGGCTAAAGTAAATTCCAAAATATAAATCCCGAATTCCATATTGGAATTCGGGTTTTTTTTATCCATAAATTAAAACATCGTTTTCACCATTAGAAGTCCTAACACCTCGATACATCCCTTCAGTATTAAAAGGCAAGGCAATATTTCCTTGAGCATCTACCGCAATTAATCCGCCATCGCCTCCAATTTTTAAAATACGATTATTGATTACTTCATCTGAAGCTTCTTCCAAAGAAAGCCCTTTATATTCCATTAAACAAGAAACGTCATACGCCACAACTCCTCGTATAAAAAACTCGCCGCTTCCTGTACAAGAAACAGCACAAGTTTTATTATTGGCGTAATTTCCTGCTCCAATCATTGGACTGTCGCCTACTCTTCCGTAACGTTTATTGGTCATTCCTCCAGTGGAAGTTGCCGCAGCGATATTTCCGTTTTTGTCGCAAGCCACTGCTCCAACGGTTCCGAATTTAGAGTCTTTTTGGCTGCTGGGCTTAGTCGAGGTATGATCCAATTGAAAACCATCAGTACCCTTAATACCCAACCATTGTTGATGGCGTAATTCATCGTAAAAATATTCAGCATTTTCCAATTGATAATCGTTTGCTTTTGCAAATTGCATCGCACCTTCACCTGCTAAAAAAACGTGTTCGCTTTTTTCCATTACATCCCGAGCAAGAGAAATAGGGTTTTTAATTCCAGTTATTAAGGATACTGCTCCTGCTTCTAAAGTTTTTCCGTCCATAATAGACGCATCCATTTCATGGGTTTCGGTAGCAGTAAAAACAGCTCCTTTACCAGCGTTGAACAAATATGAATCTTCCAATGCCTTTACGGCTACTTCCACCGCATTTACAGCAGATCCGCCGTTTTTCAAAATTACATATCCACTGTCTAAAGCTTTTTGTAAAGCTTGTTTGTAGGCGGTTTCTTTTTCAGGAGTCATCATTCCTTTTACGAGTGTTCCTGCTCCTCCGTGTATGGCGATTGAATAGTTGTTCATTTTATAATTGTTAAATAGTTTTCAAAAATACACTTAGATTTTTATTGAATATCTTTTTACTGTTTTTATTTTTGAAAGAATTATAAATTAGTTTCTTTCCTACAAGGTTTTAAAAACCTTGTAGGTATTGACTATTAAATCTTCTTTTCCTATAATTATAGGTTTCAAGAAAATAACCCAATAACTATGTCAGACAAAAAACGCCTTTTCCTTGTTGATGCCTACGCTTTAATTTTTCGAGGCTATTATGCATTTATTAAAAACCCTCGAATTAACTCAAAAGGACTCGATACCTCCGCCATTATGGGTTTTATGAATTCACTTTTGGATGTTATAAAACGAGAACGCCCCGATCATTTGGCGGTTTGTTTTGATAAAGGCGGCAGCGTTGCCAGAAAAGAAGCCTTCCCAGAATACAAAGCAAATCGAGATGTAACTCCCGATGCTATAAGAATTGCGATACCTTATATATATGAAATTCTGAAAGCCATGCACATTCCAATTATGGTCAAAGAAGGCTTTGAAGCAGATGATGTGATTGGAACGCTTTCCAAAAAAGCTGAAAAACAAGGCTATCAAACCTTTATGGTAACACCAGATAAGGATTTTGCGCAGTTGGTTTCGGAAAACATTTTTATGTACCGACCTATGTTTGGCGGTGGTTATGAAACTTGGGGAATCCCAGAGGTGCAAAAGAAATTTGAAGTAGAAGATCCGTTACAAGTGATAGATTACCTCGGAATGATGGGTGATGCCAGCGACAATATTCCTGGACTTCCAGGTGTAGGAGATAAAACTGCCAAAAAATTTATTAAAGCCTATGGAAGTATGGAAGGCCTTTTAGAAAACACTCACGAGCTTAAAGGAAAGATGAAAGAAAAGGTGGAAGCTGCCAAAGAGTTGGGCATTCTTTCTAAACAATTAGCGACGATAATGTTGGATGTTCCAGTTGAATTTCACGAAGAAGATTTTGAAATGTCGCAACCCGATTTAGAAAAAGTAACACAACTTTTTGAAGAATTAGAATTTCGTAGAATGATTGTTAATTTTAGGAATACTTTTTCTTTGGAATTAAAAACTAATTCAAAAGATACATCAAATAAATCTGAACAAGATAAAGGAACAAAGAAGAATGTCACTTCTCCCGAATTACTCGGGACGCTCAGTGACCAGAAAACTTCCGCCGGTCAAGGTCAATTCTCCCTATTCGGAGGCGATAATGAGCCTTCCGAAAACACTCCTTACAGTTCTAGAAAAACGATTGAAAACACCGAACATTTCTATCAATCTGTTCAAGCAGGAATGGGAACCAAATTGTTTCTTCAGAATTTATTGAAACAGAAATCAGTATGTTTTGATACGGAAACCACAGGATTGAATCCTATTACAGCCGAGTTAGTAGGAATTGCATTTTCTTGGGAAGTAGGTAAAGGATTTTATCTGCCTTTTCCAATAGATAAAACTGAAGTACAAGAACTTATCGAGCTAATTCGTCCATTTTTTGAAGGGGAGAGCATTCAGAAAATTGGTCAGAATTTAAAATACGATATCAAGGTTTTAAAGAAATACGGAATCTCGGTAAAAGGAAAACTGTTCGATACGATGTTGGCACATTACCTCATAAATCCTGATATGCGTCATAATATGGACGTACTTGCCGAAACTTATTTGAATTATACGCCTGTTTCCATCACCGAACTCATTGGAAAAAAAGGAAAAAATCAACTTTCAATGCGAGAAATTCCTTTGGATAAAATTACCGAATATGCGGTGGAAGATACAGATATTACGCTTCAGTTAAAAGAACATTTTGAGAAAGAACTTTCCGAAGCAGATACACAAAAATTATTTGATGATATTGAAATTCCGTTGCTTCGTGTTTTAGCATCTATGGAATTGGAGGGAATTAACCTCGATGTTCCATTTTTAGAAAGTCTAACTTCAGATTTAGATAAGGACATTGCTCATCTGGTTTCAAAAATATTTGAAGCTGCAGGAGAGGAATTCAATATTGCTTCACCTAAACAATTAGGAGTGGTGCTTTTTGAAAAAATGAAGTTGGTGGAAAAGCCTAAAAAGACAAAAACGGGTCAGTATTCTACTGCCGAAGATGTACTTTCTTATTTAGCAAAAGACCACGAAATCATCAACGATATTTTAGAATATCGAGGACTTGCTAAATTGAAAAGCACTTATATAGATACACTTCCGAAGCAAGTAGAACCTACAACAGGGAGAGTTCATACCGATTATATGCAGACGGTTGCTGCCACAGGAAGACTGAGTAGTAACAATCCGAATTTACAAAATATTCCTATTCGTACTGAGCGTGGTCGTCAAGTGAGAAAGGCTTTTGTTCCTAGAAACAAAGACTATATTTTACTAGCAGCAGATTATTCACAAATAGAATTGCGTATTATCGCAGCTTTAAGCGAAGAAGAGAATATGATTAATGCTTTTAAAAACGGGGAAGATATTCACGCTTCAACTGCTGCAAAAGTTTTTAATGTTCCCTTGGATGAAGTAACCAAAGAGCAACGTAGCAATGCGAAAACGGTGAACTTCGGAATTATTTACGGGGTTTCAGCATTCGGATTAAGTAATCAAACAGATTTATCTCGTTCTGAAGCAAAAGAACTGATAGAAACCTATTATGAAAGCTACCCAAAACTAAAAGATTTTATAAACAAACAAATTAATTTTGCTCGTGAACACGGCTATGTACAAACCGTTTTAGGAAGACGGCGTTACTTAAACTCAATTAATGCGTCTAATGCAATAGTGCGAGGAGCAGCTGAAAGAAATGCAGTAAATGCACCGATTCAGGGTTCGGCAGCAGATATTATTAAAATTGCGATGATTAATCTGTATCAGAAACTTGAAGAAGGAAATTATAAAAGTAAGATGTTGCTTCAGGTACACGATGAATTGGTTTTTGATATTTACAAACCCGAATTGGAAGAACTAAAACCCATTATTAAATCTGAAATGGAAAATGCTTTCAAACTTTCTGTGAATTTAGATGTCGAATTGGGATTGGGCGATAATTGGTTGGAAGCACATTAAGCATTAATTTTTTCTGTACATTTGTTAAAAATAAAAAAACTATGAAAAAAATTATCTTATTAGTTGCTTTAACCGCAACCATTGCCTTACAATCTCAAACAACATTCGACTTAGATTGGGCTATCGGGATTAACGGAGAAGCGGCAAGTTTAACTATTGAACCTGGAGATACCGTTCGTTGGACTTGGACAGATGCCATGCCTCATAATGTAGTTAATAAACCCGGAAGTCAAGAAATTTTTGATAGCGGTACTCTTATTGGAATTGGCGAACAATATTCTTTTACTTTTACCGAAGTTGGTATTAATGATTATGAATGCACATTTCATACAGGAAGCATGTTTGGAACCATTACTGTAGAAGAAGAATTATCTATTGAAGATAAATTTTTAAAAAATATTATATTCTATCCAAACCCTGTTAAAAACATATTTACACTATCTTCTTTGTTTGAGTTAGATAGCTTTAAGATATATAACACATTAGGAAGTTTAGTTTACGAAAAAACAGGAAACAATCGTGTTATTGAGTATGATATGTCACACTTACAATCTGGCGTTTATATTCTTGTGGTAGCATCTAACAGCTTAAAAAAGACATTTAAGATTGTAAAAAATTAATGCTTTTTACAAAATATTAAAAATAAGGATACTGATTTACTATCCTTATTTTTTTTTAATTTTCGGTAAACTTAAATATTGAATTGGGATTGGCGAAAATTGGTTAAAGGCGCATTAAAACCACTTATAACAAGAATCCATTATAACTTAGGGATAAAGTTCTCATAACTGTTATATAATTGACAGGGTTTATATTTATTTTTGAAAAAAAAGTCCCATTGAGCATCAAAATGCCTTCAGCCTTTTTTGTTGGTCAAGTAAGAAAGAACTTAAATGAAACTTTTAAAACCTTTATTGTATTTCTCTCTATTTCAGTATCCACTTACTGAAGAGGAAATTTATACTTTTTCTGAAACCACTTCCAAAGAGCAAATAAACGCATCCTTAGAAAAATTGGTTAGAGAAAAAGTGATTTTTAAAATTGATGAATTCTATCTTTTTGAAGATGATAAGTCCTTGGTAAAAAGAAGACTTTCTGGAAACCAAATGGCAAAAGATATACAAGATAAAGCTGATAAGGTTTCAAAATTTATTTCAAAATTTCCTTATGTGGAAGGAGTTGGAATTTCAGGTTCGCTATCAAAAGGATATTATGATGATGATGATGGCGATATCGATTTCTTCATTATTACTTCACCCAAAAGATTGTGGATTGCCAGAACATTTCTCATTCTTTATAAAAAAATATTCTTACTGAATTCCAAAAAATATTTCTGTGTCAATTACTTTATCAGTACCAATTCATTAGAAATTGAAGAAAAAAATCGTTTCACAGCAACTGAACTTACAACAATGTTACCAATGTATGGCAACGGAAGTTTTCATGACTTTTACGAACAGAATAAATGGGTAAATTCCTTCTTGCCAAATAAAACTATTGCTGAAGGATTATCAAAACTGAATCCTGTTGAAAAACCAATTCTATCTAAAGCTATTGAAGGTGTTTTAGATACTAAATTAGGTGATTGGCTGGATTCATTATTCTTGAAAATCACTTATAAAAAATGGAAAATAAAGTTTAATAAATTAGAAGACAAACATTTTAATGTAGCTTTAAAATCTACCCAGAATGTTTCCAAACATCATCCTTTAAATTTTCAAAAAAAAGTAATCGAACGCCTTAACGGGAAGTATGACGAGTTACAAGAAAAACACAATATATATTTAGAAAAAGAGCATGCTTGATATTCTTTTTTCGCATTCGTATTATTACCCATTAGATAAAAAACAATGGGAAAACAAAACGCCTTATCCGCCATTGGGAACCATTTATGCAGCTTCATTAATGCGTAAAAACGGATATTCGGTATCCTTATTTGACACCAATTTACGAAGTAGTTCTTTCGAAATTGAAATTGAAATACAAGAACAAAAACCTTCCTTTTTGGTCATTTATGATGATGGCTTTAACTACCTCACCAAAATGTGTTTAACAAATATGCGGGAGGCTGCTTTTGAAATGATTTCCATCGGAAAAAAATACAATTGTACGGTCATTGTAAATAGCTCAGACAGTACCGATCATTATCAAAAATACTTAGATTCTGGCGCTGATTTTATCATTCTCGGAGAAGGAGAATTGACTTTAAAAGAATTGGTTTTTAAAATAAAAAACAACGAATCTACAACAGATTTAAAGGGAATTGTTTATAAAAATAATACTGAATTTATCACCACTCCAAAACGAGAAGTTTTAAGAGATCTGGACGAATTACCAATGCCTGCTTGGGATTTGGTCGATGTTGACGCTTATAAAAAAGTTTGGGCAGAACGCAATAAAAAATTCACGTTGAATATGGCAACAACACGAGGTTGTCCATATAAATGTAATTGGTGCGCCAAGCCAATTTATGGGGTTCGGTATAACTCGCATTCACCAGCATATATCACCAAACACATTTCCTATTTAAAAGAAAATTATGGCGTTACCAACTTTTGGATGTGTGATGATATTTTTGGGTTGAAACCAAATTGGGTTCAGAATTTTAATTTAGAATTGAAAAAAGCTGACTTAACGATTGAGTATATAATTCAAAGTCGGGTAGATTTATTATTAAAAGAAGATACTATTGATGCCTTGGCAGAAAGCGGATTAAAAGAAGTTTGGGTAGGTGCCGAAAGTGGATCGCAAAAGATTTTGGATGCGATGGATAAAGGAACACAGCTTTCACAAATCTATGATGCCACTCGATTATTAAAACAAAAAAACATACAAGTTGCCTTTTTTATTCAGTTTGGTTATTTGGGTGAAACCAAAGAAGATATTGCCAAAACTATTTCAATGATAAAAGAACTGCAACCCGATAATATTGGCATTTCGGTTTCGTATCCTTTACCAGGAACCAAGTTTTACGAAATGGTAAAAGATGATTTTAAAGGAAAAGTAAATTGGACAGATTCCGATGATTTGGCGATGATGTTTCAAGGGACATTCAATTCAGAATATTATAAAAAACTACATCGCTATGTCCATAAAGAATATAGAAAGAGTCAAGCAATAGCTAATTATAAACAGTTTTTTAAGAATCCGTTGTCAATTTCAGGAAGTAAATTACGATTGATGCTTTTGTATTTTTATTATATGCCTAGTTCGATGATGGATCGAGTGATTTTGAATAAAATGGAACATAAAACTTAACCACAAAGAACACCAAGAAGGCACAAAGAGCACAGAGAATTATGACTGAAAATGAAATAGCAAAAAAGGTAATTGGATTAGCAATAGAGGTACATAAAGCACTTGGTCTTGGGTTGTTAGAAAGTGCTTATCAAGAATGCCTATTTTACAAAATTAAAAAAGAAGGTTTAATAGTAATAAAAGAAAAACCAATGCCTTTGGTTTTTGAAGAAGTGAAACTTGATTGTGGTTATAGAATTGACCTGTTAATAGAAAACAAGTTAGTCATAGAATTAAAAAGTGTTGAAACTTTAAATGATATTCATATGGCTCAAACTCTTACTTATATGAAATTAGGTAATTATAAGCTTGGATTGCTAATAAATTTTAATGTAACACTTTTAAAACACGGTATAAAACGAATCATAAATGGCTCTTTGTGAGCTTTGTGAAAAACTCTGTGCCGTTTGTGGTTAAATAATATGTCTGAAAATTTCGATAAACACGCAAATAACTACGATGCTGTTTTTACCTATTCAGAAATAGGAAAAGCACAACGCAGTCGTGTCTATCATTTTCTAAATAAACACTTACTTTCAGAAAAAAACCTTTCAATTTTAGAGCTTAATTGCGGGACGGGAGAAGATGCTAATTATCTTTCTAAGCTAGGACATACAGTTTTAGCTACCGATATTTCTTCTGAAATGATAAACGTTGCTAGAGCAAAACACCAACATAAAAACTTGAAGTTTCAAGAATTGGATATTACTAAAATTACTTCAGAAACTTTTACTGAAAAATTCGATTTGATATTCTCCAACTTTGGAGGTTTTAACTGTTTATCTAAAAATGAGATTGCTAACTTTTTTTCTGTTTCTGAAAACTTATTAAATCCTTTAGGGAAAATAGCATTGGTAATTATGCCAAAACATTGTTTGTTGGAACAGTTTTACTTTTCCATAAAAGGAGATTTCAAAAAAGCAAAAAGACGTAACACCAACGAATTTGTGTATGCAAATGTAGAAGGCGTGCAAGTGCCGACTTGGTATTATAATCCGGAAGAATTGGTATCTTTAGCTTCTAATAATTACAAAACAATAGTAACAAAACCTATTGGGATTGCGATTCCTCCTTCTTATTTGGAGCCTTTTTTTAGAAATAAAAAGTGGTGGTTAAATTTATTAATTTGGAAAGAAAAATGGTTGTCAAATAGTTTTTGGGCTAAATATGCGGATCATTTTTTGATTATCTTTCAGAAAACATGAGTATCCTGCAAGGTCTTGAATACCTTGTAGGTATAATAAAATATAAAATAATAAAACCTGTAAGGTTTCTAAAACCTATTTCAAAATAAATAAATGAGTATAATTTTAACCCACGCATATTATTTACACGAAGATCCGTTAGAGGCAAAAATAATGAAGCCTTATGCTCCGCTGGGATTATTATACATTTCGGGATATTTAAACGAGCAAAAAATAGTGAACCATTTGTTTGATGCTACTTTTTCAAACCAAGAAAAACAATTGGATTTTATTGCTTCAAAAAAACCAAAAGCAGTTGCTATTTACACCAATTTGATGACCAAAATAAACGTCATTAAGTTGATTAAAATATTAATTTCTGAAAAAAAATATGGCTTTCCAAAAGTAATTATTGGAGGTCCAGATATTACTTTTAACCTTGAAAATTATCTAAAAACGGGGGTTCATTATTTAGTGATTGGTGAAGGAGAACAAACAATGACCGAGCTATATAATGCAATTGTTGATACTACTGAAATATCGGAAGTTTCAGGAATTGCCTATTTAAAAAATGGCGAGGTTGTAAAAACTGCTCCTCGCAAAAAAATAAAAGATTTAAGTACGTTACCTTTACCTAATCGTGAAGGAATTGCCATCAAAAAATATTTGGAAACCTGGAAAACGCATCACGGAAAAAGTTCGATGACCATTAGTACACAGCGAGGTTGTCCTTATACTTGCAAATGGTGTAGCACGGCAGTTTATGGGCAAAGTTATCGCAGAAGACCTGCAAAATTGGTGGTTGAAGAAATGGCGATGCTTCAAAAAAAATACAACCCAGATAGTATTTGGTTTGTGGACGATGTTTTTACGGTGAGCCATAAATGGATTCGGGAATTTCACGAAGAAACACAGCTTCAGAAAGTAAAAATTCCGTTTGAGTGTATCACGAGAGCCGAACGATTAAATGACGAAATTCTTCAGCTTTTAAAAGAGGCAGGATGTTTTAGAATTTGGATTGGTGCAGAAAGTGGTTCGCAAAAAATCATCGATAAAATGGATAGACGTGTTGATGTAAATGTGGTAAAAGATGCTATAATTAAAACCAATGCTTTAGGAATTGAAACAGGAACTTTCATTATGTTAGGCTATCCTGGAGAAGATGAAAATGATATTAACGAAACGATTTCCTATTTAAAAAAGGCAAATCCTACTTATTATACTATTACGATTGCTTACCCGATTAAAGGAACTTCCTTATATTCGGAAATTGAAAAAGATATTATCGTACAACCTAATTGGGAAACCTCTACCGATCGAGAAATAGATTTTAAGAGGACTTATTCGAGAAAATATTATGATTATGCGGTACGAAGAGTGGTAAATGAGGTGGAAGCTTATAAATCAAGTTCGATTCCTGAAAAAATAAAACTTAAAACTAAAAGTATTGTATTCTTCTTATTTATGAAATTTTTTAAAATTGTTTTCTAAAATGAAACAAAAACCAAACAACATAAATGGAGTTTTGTACTTAACAGAAAAGAGAACCTTTTTTTCTGCTAACTATATTTCGGTAAGAGAAAAAGAAGGTAGAATCTTGAGTGACCAAGAAGTTTATAATCTTCCAAACCCTTTAAAGAGCAATAAAAACTTTAAGGAATGGCAACTCCGAAAAAAGTCAAGTAATCGTTTTGTTTCGTATTTAAAAAACAAAGATAAACCTTTAAATATATTGGACATTGGTAGCGGAAATGGATGGTTTTCTAACGCCTTAGCTATTATTGAAAAAACAACAGTAGACGCTATAGATATTAATACAGAAGAATTAGAACAAGCGGCACGGGTTTTTAATAAAGAAAACTTATCTTTTATTTATGTTGATATTTTTGAGTCTTTACCTGCTTTCAAAAACAAATATGACATCATTACATTAAATGCAAGTATTCAATATTTCGACAACTTAGAAAAGCTTCTAAAAACTTTAAAATCCTTTTTAAAACCAAATGGAGAAATTCATATATTAGACAGTCCTTTTTATCAGGATTCGGAAATTGAGGCAGCTAAAAAAAGAACAAAAGATTATTATAAAAAACTAGGTGCTTCGGGTATGGACACCTATTATTTTCATCACTCAGATTCTATATTAAAAAAATCAACGATATTATATTCCCCTAAAAGAGGTGTTTTTAAGAAATTATTTTTTTTGAAAGACATTCCGTTTTATTGGGTGAAATTTTGATTAAAAATAGCCTATGATAAAACTTGCTTTATCCATATTACCTTCTGTAAAAAAAAGAAAATTATTTTCTTTTTTTTACAAGACTATATTTTTAAATATTCTAGATTTAATTTCAGTAGCATACCTTATTCCTGCTATAATTCTTCTTTTGGATAAAGAAAAGCTATATGCTATCATCAATAAAATTGGGATTGATTCAAGCTATATAAAGGACGAAAACATCAAACTATTTATAGCTTTACTTTTACTATTTTATATTCTAAAAAACTTAATACAGGTTAAATTCAATAAAAACTTGTTTGACTTTTTATACCAGTTATCAAGTGATATGTCAGAAAAAATAATTCAAAATTTTCTCTCGAAAGATTATCTTTCTTATCAAAAAAAAGAAAAAGGAAAAATGATAAATATCGTGCTAATGGCAACTAATGATTTTTGTTGTAAATATTTACACGCCTACGTACTTTTATTTTCCGAAGTTTTTATTTTAACTATAATCTCTTGTGTTCTTTTTTATTTCTATCCTTTTCTTACTCTTGGCTCTTTGTTGGTGTTAATTTGTTTTAGTGGCTTTATTTATTACAAAAAAAAGTCTGACTTTAAACTCATAGATTCTACATTTAAAACCGCTCAATCTTCTACAAACTCAAAATTAATTAATATTTTGGAAGGTTATTTAGAGATAAAAAGTTCACAAAACGAAAATCATTTTATCGATACTTTTAATACAGATAATAAAAAATTAAATAGGGTTACTTCAAAATTAGTAAGCACTAATTTTAACTATTCAAAATACTTAGAATTAACACTAATTATATGCTTGGGTGTTGTCATCTACTTTAATTTGAAATTTCCCCAAAACAATGTATTATTAATTGCAACTCTTGGGGCTTTAGGCTTTAGGCTTATTCCTTCATTAAGTAAAATATTAACTGCAACTACTAATATAAAAACCCATTCCTATACGATAAAATTACTTCATGACATTCTCAATGAAACAATACAGAAAAAAACAAATACGATAACACGTTTTTCCTCTGAAATAATAATAGATAAGGTCTCTTTTGAATATCAAAAAAACAATATAATTGTAGAGGATATTGAATTCTCAATAAAACGAGGTGATTTTTTTGGGATTTCTGGGGTTTCAGGAATTGGAAAGACAACGCTTTTACACCTTATTATAGGATTAATAAAACCTACTAAAGGACAGATTATTATTGACAATAAACAAATGAAAAACACCAGTTTTCTTTCCTTTATAAAATATGTTCCTCAACAACCCTATCTTTTAAATTGTACTTTATTAGAAAACTTAACCATGTATAGTACAGACAAAAATATTGACTATGAGTATTTAAATTATTTATGTAATCGGCTTGATTTAAGCTCTATGATTGAAGGACTAAAAGATAATTACAATACCGTAATACAACATGATAGCCTTCGGTTTTCTGGAGGACAGAAACAACGTATTTCTTTAGTTAGAGCATTATATGGAAAACCTGATTTGTTGATTTTAGACGAAGCGACCAATCAACAAAACAAACAATTAGAAATTCAAATTTTCGACTTTTTAAAAGAGCTATCTTCTAAAAACAAAATGGCTGTTATTGCCGTTTCTCATAACGAATCATTGTCTTCATATTATGATAAATCTTATATTTTAAAAAATAAAAAACTACTATTTATTGTCTAAAAAAAGTCTCATATTCATCCTCCCAGCTTTTCCTTCTCCAGATGAGTCGGATAGTTTTATGGTCCCTTTTATTCAACAATTTATTGTTGGTTTTAAAGATAATTATCCAAATACTACCCTAATTATATACACTTTATACAGTCCAGAAAGCAATCCCTATTTATGGAGGAATATCCAAGTTATTCCATTAAATTTTAAAAAAGGAAAATCTTTCTTAAAGCTGTTTTATTTAACAAATTCAATCCTAAAAATTTCAAAAAAAATAAAAAAAAACAATGTTGTTGGGATTTTAAGTTTTTGGCACACAGAAACAGCAATGATTGGAAACATTGTTGGTTTTTTAAAATCCATAAAACAGTATACTTGGCTTCAAGGGCAGGATGTAAAAAGGTCAAATAAATATATGCTCTTTTTCCCTCCTAATCCAAACAAGTTAATTGCTCTTTCTAATTTTCAGAATGAGTATTTATATAAAGAATTTGGGTTTTACGCTTCGAAAGTAAATACTATTAGCGTAAACAGTTCTTTTTTTCCTGAACTAAACACTTCTTCAAGAACCATCGATATTATAGGTATTGGTTCATTTATTCCGCTCAAAAATTTTCAGTTATTTTTGAATGTTATTTTAAAACTTAAAAAAAAGAATCCTAAAATTCGAGTTGTAATAGTAGGCAATGGTCCTTTAGAAAGTAAATTAAAAACTTTTTGCATTTCAAATAAATTAGAAAAAAATGTAACTTTTACTGGATTAATATCACATAAACAGTCTTTAGATTATATAAATAATTCTAAAATATTACTACATACTTCTAATTTTGAAGGAGGAGGGGCAGTTGTTCATGAGGCTTTGTATTTAGGATGTCAAGTTATTGGTAGAATTCCTATAATAGAACAACGCAATGCCTCATTTTATTGTTGTAATTCTTTAGATGAGATCACTCATAAAGCTACTGAATTACTTCAAAACCCTAAACCTATAAAATCGTTTGTAGCTTATGACATGAAGCAATCTACAAAAACTATTTACAACCTGTTTTCAGAATTTTAATACTTTTATATTTCTTCTGTAACACTAATTTTAAAATAGCGTTTGAAGTTTTCCATGGCAGAATACGAGGTAATTCAATTAGTCTTACTAAAATATTTTTCTTAAAAGTTAATTGTATTCCCTTTTTTTTATAGTACTCTTTATATTTAGAAATATATTCCAAAAACAATTTTCGAACATTTTCTAATTTCACAATGCTAGTGCGATCAATATATAATAAGAAAAAAGCAGTTACTAAAACATCTAAATGATGATAAACAATAATTTCAGAAAGCGCTAAGGAAGCTTTATTTTGCTCAACAATATCCATCTCGTATTCAAAAATTATATGATGATCTATAATTCTTTTAGGTTCCACAATTCTTCTAGAAACTGAATCACTTCTAGCGTATATTTTTAATAACGATTTTTCGACAAAGGAAACTTTATTTGATTTTAATAAATAACTCAGTAAATAAGGTCGATCTTCAAACCATAAACCTTCTGGAAACATTATGGATTTAGCAAGGGCTGCTTTATACAATTTTGCCCAAACTGTAGATGCTATATTATGAGTGTACATTCCAATACACGCTTCTGTTTTTAAAATATCTCCTGTAGCATTATATTTAAACCCTTGCGAAGAAATGAACTGGTTATTTGCATCAATCAAATCAAATTTACAAATAACAATGTCCGATTTTGCAAGCATCATAGCATCTAACATTGTTTCAACCATTTCAGGAAGTAACACATCATCTGCGTCTAAAAAAGTAAGGTATCTTCCTTTTGCTACACTTAAACCCTTATTTCTTGCAGCTCCAATATTTTCACTTAAAGAATGTACACATAAAATATTGGAATATTGTTTTTCAAATTTCTCTGAAATTTCTTTTGATGAATCTGTAGATCCATCATTTACTAAAATAATTTCAATTAAATCATAACTTTGGTCTAGAACAGAATTAATAGCTCTTGACAAATATTTTTCTTCATTAAAAAACGGAATAATAATACTAACTAATATTGAATCCATCCTTTATAGTTTTAAAAGTTTATTAACCAATTCTTGCTGAGTTTTAAGTATTTTATCTATATCTTTTGGTGCATTCCATTGTAAAGAATACAAACTATCAGCTCCAATTAAGATAGAAACTGATGGGACTTTATAGAATTGTGAAAAAGCATACAACCCTGCGGTTTCCATTTCTACCAAAGCACATTTTTTTGAAGAGTAATTTTCTATTAATTGTTTTGTTTCTCTAAACGGACAATCTGTACTCCAAGATGTTTTGGATTTTAACCCACAATGATCTTTTACTTTTTCGAACCAAATTTTATCGTAACTTATAATATTCTCTTCTTTTGAATAAAAAAAAGAGCTTCCTGCAGAAGAATAAACATTAGAAATTATATATGCATTATTTTCCACGATTAAATGATCAAGGATTCCAGCAACTCCAATAAAAACAAACTGTTTAACTCCTAATTCCTTTAATTCTTCCAATAATGTAATCATTCCAGACGAACCCATTCCAAATTCGGAACTCAACAAAAACTTGGATTTAAAATTATAATGTAAACCGTTAATTCCTTTTATTTTTTTTGTGAAAGAAGAAACTTTTTTTGAGAAAACACTTTTATTTATAGATATAATTGCAATAGGAGGAAGTGCTTCAAAATTATATATATTTCGTTCTCTTTTCCATGAAACAATATCTGAAATTTTTAAAACTGATTTTTCGCTATAAAAAGAAGTGTTGTTATTTTTAAAAAATGACATCTAATACTGTTTTTTTTGTAAAAATAATAAAATCGTTTGAATAAGTTTTCAAAACTAAAAATAATAGTAAAAACAACAGTATTATTACTTCCTTACGAAGGAAAAATTAAATAATCTTTCTTATTAGCTAAACACCTCTTTTATAAAACAAATCGATAAGTCGCCTTAATCAAGAACGTATTTTCTGGTTGCTGATAAATATCCTCAATACACATAGATTTTCGGGTTTTTCACTCTTTCTTTTTCCCTTTATCATCGTTAAAATTTTAAACCGTAACTAAGACTATGCTTGAATATTTTGCCTCGATAAAGAAAAAAATAAACCTGCCTGCCGGCAGGCAGGTTTGTCAAAATTCCCGAAAAGCTAAATCCATTGAGTATATCTGATTATCGATAATGATATTAAAATCGTTAAGAGCATCACCAAATTCTGTAATCCTTTGTGACCAAACAAAGAAAATTTCGGAACCTGGAATGTATTTCCAACGCAGTACTAAGTTAGATCGATATTGAACAAAAGCAAAATTAGGATCTCCAAACGAATAATCGGTAGTGCCATCTTGATTCTCGTCTACGCTATACAAACCATCTTCAAAATTAATTTGATTGTCATTATACCATGTAACCCGATTGTTTAAATCTTCGGCAGTTGCATCATTTACATAATTAAAGTTGGAATATTTCCCTCTTGCAATAAAGGCTGACCGTAATACTGTAGTGTTAAATTAGGACTAAACATAATTAACTCGAAGTGTTGCCCTTAAAGTCTCTTGATCTATTCCACTTAAAACATATCGCGTTGTGCCAGCAAAATCTTGTTGTGTTACGTATTGTGTTTTGTTTGGATTGCTTTCATATTCCGTAGAAATCGATAGACTAAAAAAGGAATAAAAAGGGCAAATTTATTCATTAGAATTGATGATTTCTTAAAGAGACCTAAAGTTCGGGGAAATGATACAGTTAAACGTGTTTTTCAGACAAAATTAATATTGAAAGATTTAATAAATTTAATTCCGTTTTAATTAAGAAAAATAAAACTGCAAAGTTTGTAATTCTATTTAATAGTAGTACATTTGCACCCCTCAAAACAGCAATTATTTGCTATTTGGGACAAAGCTCTTAGCTGGGCAAAACAATGATTTATTAACAATAAGACAAAGAACTAAATGGACACATTAAGTTACAAAACAGTATCTGCTAACAAAAACACTGTAAATAAAGAGTGGTTATTAGTAGATGCGGACGGGCAAGCATTGGGTCGTCTTGCTAGTGAAGTAGCAAAATTACTTCGTGGCAAACACAAACCAAATTTCACTCCTCACGTAGATTGTGGAGACAATGTAGTAATTATTAACGCTGAGAAAATTACTTTATCAGGAAACAAATGGGAAAACAAGTCTTACATAAGACACACTGGTTACCCAGGAGGACAACGAAGCTTGACTTCAAGAGAGTTGTTTGATAAAGATCCTACAAGACTTGTGGAAAAATCTGTAAAAGGAATGTTACCTAAAAATAAATTAGGTGCAGCTTTATTCAGAAATTTGAAAGTATATGTTGGTACAGAGCACGGACAAGTAGCTCAAAAACCAAGAAGCATTAACCTTAACAACAACAAGTAATGGAAGTTTTACATAAAATAGGTAGAAGAAAAAATGCTGTTGCACGTGTGTATTTAGCAAAAGGTAAAGGGAAAATCACTATTAATAAACGTGAATTTGAAAACTACTTTACTACAGGGACGTTACAATATAAAGTATTGCAACCGTTAACGTTAACAGATAACTTAAAAACTTTTGACATTACTGTAAATGTACACGGTGGTGGAACAACTGGACAAGCAGAAGCGATTCGTTTAGCAATTTCTCGTGCAATGTGCGAGTTAAACGATGAAAACAGAGGAATACTTAAACCAGAAGGATTATTAACAAGAGATCCAAGAATGGTGGAACGTAAAAAATTCGGTCAGAAGAAAGCACGTAAGAAATTCCAATTCTCGAAACGTTAGTACTTCGGCTAGGCTTAGCAACAACATATATTACTTGATTGGGTATTAAATAAATATCCAATCAAGTTTATTTTAAGTTCATATAAATCCGTCGAATTTTCGACAAACAATTATAATACCGCTGTTACTCCGAAAGACGGAGAATTAGTTTAGCATCTAAACCCAACACAATACACTCTTACGCTAAAGCTACAGAGTAAGTATGTAGAGAAGGTTGCTATCTATAATAACACAAGAACGTAAACTATTACAAAAATGGCAAACAACAACGAACAAGTAAAACAGTTACTTGACGCAGGTGTACACTTTGGTCACCTAACAAGAAAATGGAATCCTAACATGGCACCCTATATCTATATGGAGCGTAACGGAATCCACATTATCAACCTTTATAAAACTGCTGCAAAATTAGAAGAAGCGAACGAAGCTTTGAAAAAAATTGCTGCTAGTGGTCGAAAAATCCTTTTCGTAGCTACTAAAAAACAAGCAAAAGACATCGTAGCAGAAAAAGCAGGAAATGCTAATATGCCTTACATTACTGAAAGATGGCCTGGCGGAATGCTAACCAACTTCATAACTATTCGTAAAGCGGTTAAAAAAATGTCTTTAATTGACCGTTCTAAAGAAGACGGTACTTTTAACGCATTATCTAAAAAAGAACGTTTAGCAGTAGATCGTACTCGTGCTAAATTAGAAAAAAACTTAGGTTCTATTTCAGATATGACACGACTTCCCGGAGCATTATTTGTTGTAGATACTACTCGTGAGCACATTGCAGTAAAAGAAGCTTTAAAATTAAAGATTCCTATTTTCGCGATGGTAGATACCAACTGTGATCCTAATGTAATTGATTTTGTAATTCCATCTAACGATGATGCTTCAAAATCAATCGACAAAATTATGTCTAGTGTATCTGAAGCTATTATTGAAGGTCTTTCTGATAGAAAAAACGGAAAAGATAAGCAAGCTACTGAAGAAACAACAACTGCTGCTGCTCCAACTGAAAAGAAAACTTCTCGTAAAAGAGTATCTGCTGTAGAAAAACCTGCTGCTCCTGCTAAAAAAGCAAAAGCAACAAAAGAAGAAGAATAAATTAAAGTAAATTTCATACAAAAGTCATTTTAGTTTAAGACAAAGTAAGTTAAACTGAGAGATCCCTTTGGTAAAGCGGGATTAGTTCAACTAACTAAAAAAAAATGAAAATATTTTTTTAGAGTCTCACTTAAATTTAACGACTTTTATTTTTAATACAACAAATTATATATTATGGCAAAAATAACAGCCGCAGACGTAAAAAAATTAAGAGATGCTACCGGTGCAGGAATGATGGATTGTAAAAATGCATTAGTGGAAGCAGAAGGTAACTACGACGAAGCAGTAAGTATTCTTCGAAAAAAAGGACAAAAAGTTGCTGATAAAAGAGCCGACAGAGATTCTAGTGAAGGTGTAGCTACCTTAAAAATTAACGAGGATAAAACTAGAGGTGTTGCCATAGTTTTAGCTTGTGAAACTGATTTTGTTGGTATAAATGACGATTTTAAAGCACTTGCAAGCCAATTTGTAACTATTGCTTTCAATCACGACAGCAAAGAATCTTTCCTTAATGCTGACTTTGAAGGAATGACTGTATCTGAAAAATTAATCGAGCAAACAGGAGTGATTGGTGAAAAAATACAAATCAACGATTTTAAAGTAATAGAAGCTCCATTTGTAGGGTCTTATATTCACGGTAACAAAATTGCTGCTTTAGTTGGCTTGGCTAACGGAGATGGTAATGCTGAAACTGTTGCAAAAGACGTAGCTATGCAAGTAGCTTCTATGGGAGCAACCACTCTTTCTTACAAGGATTTTGATGCTGCTTATGTAGCTTCAGAAACCGAAGCAAGAATTGCAGTAATCGAAAAAGATAATATCGAAAGAGGACGTTTAGGGAAACACCTTATCAACGTACCAACTTATATTTCAAGAGCACAATTAACCGATGAGGTAATTGAAGCTGCTAAAACACGATTGCAAGAAGAGTTAAAAGCTGAAGGTAAACCAGAGCAAATCTGGGACAGAATCCTCCCTGGAAAATTAGAACGTTTTATCTCTGATAATACAACTTTGGATCAAGAACAATGTTTGTTGGATCAGAACTTTATTAAAGACGAAAAACAAAGTGTTGCTGAATATGTAGCTTCTCAAAACAACGAAGTAGTTTCGTTTGCTAGAGTTACTTTGGGGTAAACATACTTTCCTTATAAATTACAAACCGTTTCAATGTATTTTGAAACGGTTTTTTTATTCCCAATTTCCTCCTATTTTCCTTCATTTTTTTTCATTATTTTTGCATAAGAAAACTCTGCTATGCAATACAAAAGAATACTTTTAAAATTATCTGGCGAAGCCTTAATGGGAAATCGTCAATATGGTATCGATCCAGATCGTTTACAAGAATATGCGCAAGATATTAAACAACTTATAGATAAAGGCGTGGAAATTGCCATTGTGATAGGTGGTGGTAATATTTTTAGAGGAGTAGCAGGAGCAAGTAGAGGAATGGATCGTGTACAAGGCGACCATATGGGAATGTTAGCAACCGTAATTAACGGGCTCGCATTACAAAGTGCTTTGGAAGATGAAGGAGTACCAACTCGTTTGCAAAGTGCTATTAAAATTAATGAAGTAGCAGAACCATTTATTAGACGAAGAGCCTTACGTCATTTAGAAAAAGGTCGGGTAGTAATTTTTGGTGGCGGAACAGGAAATCCTTATTTTACGACAGATTCGGCAGCCGTTTTAAGAGCTATTGAAATAAAAGCAGATGTTATTTTAAAAGGAACCCGTGTAGATGGTATTTATACAAGTGATCCTGAAAAAGATAGTACTGCAACAAAATTCGATTTTATAAGCTTTGAAGATGTGCTAAAAAAAGGATTGAAAGTAATGGATACCACTGCTTTCACTTTAAGTCAAGAAAATCATTTGCCAATTGTAGTTTTTGATATGAATACCAGAGGAAACTTAATGAAAGTAGTTTCTGGAGAAAACATAGGAACAAGAGTAAATTAGATGTTACTCCCGAACAATCGGGACGCTCAACAACCATTAAAGACATATTTAGTTATATATATTTGGCTACTGAGCGGAACCGAAGTGACAAAATAAAGATAAAGTTTAATTTAATAACACCCGAATTCACGGGCAACACCATGAACGAAGAAGTACAATTTATTATCGACAGCACCAAAGAAGCAATGGGTAACGCTATTAAGCACCTTGTAAAAAAGTTTGTTAACATTAGAGCTGGAAAAGCATCTCCGGCTATGATTTCTAGTGTGATGGTAGATTACTACGGAACTCCAACTCCTATAAGTCAAGTAGCCAACGTTTCTACTCCAGATGGAATGACTATTACAATTCAGCCTTGGGAAAAATCTTTAATTCCTGAAATTGAAAAAGGAATTCATCTAGCAAATATTGGTTTCAACCCAATGAGTAATGGTGAAAGTGTAATTATCAACGTTCCACCATTAACTGAAGAACGAAGAATTGAATTGGTTAAACAAGCAAAAGCGGAAGGGGAAGACACAAAAGTAGGAATCCGAAATGACCGTAAACACGCCAATAATGAAATTAAAAAAGCTGATCTTTCTGAAGACTTAACAAAAAACCTAGAATTAGATATTCAGAAAATGACCGATGAACACATTCAACGTATTGACGCAGCATTAGTTTTAAAAGAAAAAGAAATAATGACCGTTTAATATGAAAACCTATTAACAAAACATATAATATAGCGGCTTTTGGTCGCTATATTTTTATACACTAATCAAACCTTTTACTCTTTTGAATAAGTACTTCTCTTTATTTTATTTCTTGTTTTTTACAAGTTTTTTGGGCTATTCTCAAGTCCCGAAACAAAAAAAAGAACAAGGTTTTATAGAAAAAGTGAATCCACTTGAGTCTGGTTTTTACCCTATTTGGATTTTCGATATTGATTTGCGTTCAGTAATAAAATATAATGATCACGAAGGTTTGCGAATAGGTATTGGCGGAATTACCAACGAAAAACTTTTTAAAAAATATAAATTTGGAGGTTATTTTGCCTACGGATTAAATGACCATGAATATAAATATAGTGTTGGATCCAGTATACGGCTTAATAAATCTGATAAATTGTGGCTAGATTTATATTACACGGACGATATTCGAGAATTTGGTGATTACACCCTTTTAACAGATAAATTGGTTTTCTCAATTATTGAGCCGCGTTTATTAAACATTACTCAATTTTACAAACATATTTCTTGGAGGTCTTCATTAAATTATAAGTTTAACAATACACTGATTTCCGAAGTACAAATAGCAAAACGGAATATTAGTCAGATTGATAGTTACCAATATGTAAATAACGGAATTACCTATAAAGAATATACCCTTTCTGAAGCAAGCCTAAGTATTCGTTATGGAGTAAACAATAAAAAACCTTCTTCAATTGAGTATTATGGTGGCGGAATGCCAAGTGTTAGTTTACAAATAACACAAGGATTTAAAAATGTATTCGGAAGTGATTTTAGTTACACAAAATTTGGATTAAAAGCCGATTATTTTATAAAACGTGAAAAACTTTCTTCAACTAATTTTTTACTGATAAGTTCCTTAGCATTAGGTGATCTTCCCTTAACTCATTTATTTCATTCATCACCAAATAGCCCTACAAAAACTGCCATTTTAAAAAGATTTTCTGTTGCAGGTAGAAGCAGTTTTGAAACCATGTATTTTGGTGAATTCTTTTCAGATAAATATGCAGCATTACACGTAAAACACAGTTTGTTTCGGATACATATTTCAGAAAAAATACAACCAGAAGCTATTGTATTTACAAGACACGCAATCGGAAATTTAAAAAACAAAGCAGCACACCTTGGTGTTGATTTTAAAACCTTAGATCAGTTTTACTCAGAATCTGGAATTGAACTTAACCGAATCTTTTTTGGCTTCGGATTGAGTTTTGCATATCGTTATGGTTATTATAACCTTCCAAATTTTGACGACAATATTGCTCTAAAGTTCACTTTTTATCTAAAATTATAAGGTATTTATTTCACTTTTAAACAGCATAAACCTATATAGTTACACCTATTTTAATACCTTTGCGCCCATTCCGTTTTAAATATGGGGTTGAAATAATTACAATTCATTTTGAATAAACTATTTAGCATAGGATTTTGGAGCGCCTTAGCGCGTTTTATATTAAGAAATCGCATCTTTCTATTAATTGTTATTGCAGGAATTACCGTTCTTTTGGCTTTGCAATGGAAAAACATGCGATTTTCTACAACCGAAGCAAATTTACTTCCAGACGATCACGAGATAAATTTAGAGTACAAGGAGTTTTTAAAACATTTTGGCGAAGAAGGAAATGTAATCGTTATCGGTGTTAAAGACTCAACCCTTTTTACACCCAAAAACTTTGTTGCCTGGAATAATCTTTCAAAAAAAATACAGCAATACAAAGAAATAGACTTTACAATTTCAGTAGGCAATCTATTAAAACTTGAAAAAAGAGAAGACACCACTGCTTTTAGATTGGTTCCTTTTATTAGTGATACCATCTTTACAAACGAGTCTCTCAGCAAATACAAAGACGAACTTTTTAATAAACTCCCTATTTATGAAGGCTTGATTTATAGCCCAAATAAAAAGTCGATTCGTACTGCCATTTATATGAATAAGGGTATTATTAACACCCCTATAAGACCTGCTTTTGTAATTAACAACTTAATACCATTAATAGAAGAATTTGAAAAAGAAACAGGTATAAAAGTCCACGCCTCTGGTATGCCATACATCCGTACGCTTAATGCTAAAAGTATTATCGACGAAATAGGTATGTTTATTGGTGCTGCATTATTAGTAACATCATTATTGTTTTATTTCTTTTTTAGATCTTTTAGAGCCACATTAATTTCAATGTTTACCGTAATTATTGGTGTAATGTGGGCATTTGGTATTTTAGGATTGCTACAGTATGAAATTACCGTACTTACCGCTTTAATTCCCCCTTTAATTATTGTTATTGGTATTCCTAATTGTATATTTCTTATCAATAAATACCAGCAAGAAATTAAGCTTCACGGTAATAAAGCAAAGTCGCTACAGCGAGTTATTGCAAAGGTCGGGAACGCAACTTTAATGACCAATTTAACAACGGCTTCTGGCTTTGCAACTTTTATTTTAACCAATAGCAAACTGTTATCTGAATTTGGTGTGGTAGCTTCCATTAACATTATTGCTATATTTTTATTAAGCCTTTTTATTATTCCGATTATTTATAGTTTTATGCCTCCCCCTAAGGAAAAACATTTAAAACATTTAGGTAAAAAGTGGATAACTTCGTTTGTAGATTGGACAGAACGAATGGTGAAAAACCATCGAGTTGGCATTTATATAACCTCTGTAGCCTTACTTTGTGTTAGTATTATTGGAATGTATAATATTGGAATTTCAGGAAGTATTATTGAAGACATGCCTAAGAAAACTGGTTTTTTTGAAGATATAAAATTCTTTGAAAAAGAGTTTGAAGGTATTATGCCTTTAGAAGTAATGATAGATACCAAACGCAAAAAAGGAGTAATGAGTCTTGCTACATTGAAACGAATGGATAAGTTACAGAACTTTATGCACGAAATTCCGGAGCTATCAAAACCTTTATCGGTAGTTGAATTGGTGAAATTTTCGAAACAAGCTTATTATAATAACAATCCAGAATACTACCAATTACCCAATAGTCAAGAACGTACTTTTTTACTTTCGTATGCTAAAAATAGTGTAAACAATACTCGTTTTTTAGATAATTATGTAGATAGTACAGGACAATACGCACGAATCACCACTTTTATAAAAGACACAGACACCAAACGATTTGATAGAATAGAAGACGATATAAAGACTGAAATTAATAAAATATTTCCGCCCGAAAGATATACTGTTTTACTTACTGGAAAGGCATTAACATTTCAAAAAGGAACTCGATATTTGGTTAATAATTTAGTTTTGTCTTTATCTCTAGCCATATTTTTAATCGCTCTTTTTATGGCTTGGATGTTCCGAAGTTTTAAAATGATATTAATTTCGTTGATTCCAAATTTACTTCCGTTAATAATCACAGCAGGACTTATGGGCTTTATGGGAGTTCCTATAAAACCATCAACGATATTGGTATTTAGTATAGCCTTCGGAATATCGGTAGATGACACCATACACTTTTTAGCAAAATACCGACAAGAATTAATAGCTAATCATTGGAAGATTAGAAAGTCCGTTTACGCCGCATTAAGAGAAACAGGAGTAAGTATGTTTTATACTTCTATCGTGTTATTTTTTGGATTTTCGGTGTTTTCAATTTCAAGTTTTGGCGGAACGGTAGCCTTAGGAATTTTAGTTTCCATTACCTTATTATTTGCAATGTTATCTAATTTACTATTACTTCCTTCCTTATTATTATCGCTAGAACGAAGTATTGCAAATAAAGAAACCTTAAAAAAACCAACCTTACAAATATTATCAGATACAGAAATTGAAGAAGAAGAAGAAGAAGAAGAAGAAGAAGAAGATAATGATGATGATGATGACAAAGAGAGGAAAAATTAAAATCCTTCCCTTTGGCTTTTATAGACTAAAAAGTATTTTTTATCAATCAAAAAAACAATGATGCAACAAAACAGAATTATAGATTTATTAGAAACCAAGCCCTCTCCTATCGAAATTAGTATAAAAGGATGGGTTCGTGCTTTTAGAAGCAACCGCTTTATCGCTTTAAATGATGGTTCTACTATTAAAAATTTACAATGTGTAGTGGATTTTGAAAACTTTGAAGAAACCCTTCTAAAAAAAATTACAGTGGGTGCGGCCATTCATGTATTTGGTAATTTAGTAGAAAGCCAAGGACAAGGACAAAAAGTTGAAATACAAGTTTCAAAAGTTGAAATTCTTGGGGAAGCAGATCCAGAAGAAGTGAAATTAACTATCATTTCACCAAAACGTCATAGTCTTGAAAAATTAAGAGAAGAAGCACATTTACGTATTAGAACCAACACTTTTAGTGCTGTGATGCGAACGCGTTCTAAACTATCTTTTGCTGTACATAAATACTTTCAGGAAAACGGATTTAATTATATGCACACACCAATTATTACGGGTAGTGATGCAGAAGGCGCTGGCGAAATGTTTCGTGTTTCAGCCTTAGATCCAAAAAATCCACCATTAGACGAAAACGGAAATATAGATTACAAACAGGATTTCTTCGAAAAAGAAACCAATCTTACCGTTAGTGGGCAATTAGAAGGTGAAACCTACGCAATGGCATTGGGTAAAATTTACACTTTTGGACCTACTTTTAGAGCCGAAAACTCAAATACCTCTCGTCATCTAGCAGAATTTTGGATGATTGAACCAGAGGTGGCATTCAATAACCTAGATCAGAATATGGATTTAGCCGAAGACTTTATCAAGTATGTAATTAAATACGCATTGGATAACTGTAAAGACGACTTAGAATTTCTTGAAAACAGACTATTACAAGAAGAAAAGAGCAAACCTCAAGCCGAACGTAGCGAAATGCCATTACGTGATAAATTGGAATTTATAGGTGAAAATAATTTTAAGCGTGTTAGTTATACCGAAGCAATTGATATTCTTAGAAATTGTAAACCGAATAAAAAGAAGAAATTCAAATACCTTATCAACGAATGGGGAGTAGATTTACAGAGTGAACACGAACGTTTTTTAGTCGAAAAACACTTTAAATGTCCAGTTATATTATTTGATTATCCAGCAAATATTAAAGCATTTTATATGCGCCTAAACGACGACGG
This sequence comes from Flavobacteriaceae bacterium, assembly GCA_021648265.1. GTDB lineage: Bacteria > Bacteroidota > Bacteroidia > Flavobacteriales > Flavobacteriaceae > Marifrigoribacter. Next base: position 62,022 of record JAKITD010000005.1, read on the forward strand.
AAAAACCGTTAGAGCAATGGATGTATTGTTTCCTGGTATTGGCGAAATAGTTGGAGGGTCTGAACGAGAAGAACGGTATAATGTGCTAAAACAAAAAATGGCAGCTTTAGATATAGACGAAAAAGAATTATATTGGTACTTAGATTTGCGGAAATTTGGAACCGCTACTCATAGTGGTTTCGGGCTTGGTTTTGAGCGTTTGGTGCAATTTGTTACAGGAATGGGGAATATTAGAGATGTAATACCTTATCCTAGAACTCCAGGAAATGCAAGTTTTTAAAATAATTTGCGTTATACATATATAGATTGTTTTTTTTAGAACATTCTAACAACTAAAATGATTAATTTATCCCAAGATTAATCATTTTTTTTATACATTTCTGAAAAAGAAAAGAATAAAGTATTCTACTCAAATAGTGATAAAATGTAGATTGTTTTTTTTATTTTTATATAATTAAAATTTTTATGCTAAAACAACAACTTAATTTTAAGCTTTCGCAAAAACTTTCTCCTCAACAAATACAGCTGATGAAGTTAATACAGCTTCCTACTCAAGCTTTTGAGCAACGTATCTCACAAGAAATTGAAGAAAACCCTGCTCTTGAAGGAGGTAAAGAAGAAAGTGATGAGCTTGATGATGAATTTAGCAATGAAGACGATTACACTGATGACAGCGAACACATAGAAACCGAAATTAATATTGATGAATATTTAAGTGATGACGAGACACCAAGCTATAAATTATCTGCCAATAATAGTAGCCCAGACGATGATGACAAACAAATACCCTATGCTTCTGGCACCTCGTTTAACCAATTTTTACTGCAACAATTAAGTACGTATCGTCTTAATGAAGAGGAAAAAGAGATTGCACGTTTTTTAGTAGGTAGTGTAGATGATGGAGGTTATATACGAAGAAATTTATTAGACATTGTTGATGATTTAGCTTTTACTCAAAATATTTTTACTTCAGAAGAAAAAGTGAAAAAAGTACTTAAACTTGTTCAGGAATTAGATCCTGTTGGTGTGGGTTCAAAAAACCTTCAAGAGTGTTTATTGCTTCAGTTGAAACGTAAAAAATCTACCGAATCTGTTTCAATAGCCATTCAGATAATTGAAAATTCCTTTGAACAATTTTCAAAAAAACATTATAAAAAATTACTTGTTAAACATTCTATTTCCGAAGACCAATTAAGAGCGGCTATTCACGAAATTGAAGGATTAAACCCTAGGCCTGGAGGTTCGTACTCAGGAAACACTAAAATAATAGAGCATATTGTTCCTGATTTTGCTATTAAAATTATCGAGGGAGAATTAGAACTTACCTTAAACGGAAGAAATGCTCCAGACCTCCATGTTTCTAGAGATTATAGTGAGATGTTAAAGGGTTATAAAGTTACCAAACAAAAAACGCAATCCCAAAAAGATGCAGTTCAATTTATTAAGCAAAAATTAGATGCTGCAAAATGGTTTATTGATGCTATAAAACAGCGTCAACAAACTTTATTTGTTACGATGAATTCTATTATGCACTATCAAAAAGAATATTTTTTAACAGGCGATGAGCAAAAGCTTAAACCTATGATTTTAAAAAATATTGCAGATGAAATCAACATGGATATTTCAACGGTTTCACGAGTTGCTAACAGCAAATATGTAGATACTCCCTACGGAACAAAGTTAATTAAAGAGTTTTTTAGTGAATCAATGAAAAACGATAAAGGAGAAGATGTTTCAACTAAAGAAATTAAAAGTATTTTAGAAATTATTGTTTCTGAAGAAGACAAAAAGAAACCATTAACAGACGACAAACTTGCCGATTTTTTGAAAGAAAAAGGATACCCTATAGCTCGTAGAACAATTGCAAAATATCGGGAACAATTAGGTATTCCTGTGGCTAGGCTTAGAAAAAAAATATAATGAGGTTTTTCTTACGTATTGCTTCGTATTTATTTCATCCCTTATTAATTTCATTATTTGGGCTTATGTTTTATTATCTAATTACTCCACGTTATTTTGAACCTGAATTAATTAGAGCCAAATGCTATGCCGTCATTATTATTACCATTCTAATCCCATTAATTACTTTTTTTTTATTAAAAAATCTAAGAGTCGTTTCTAGTATTCATTTAAGGGAAGTAGGAGAGCGAAAATTTCCATTAATGATTCAAACATTATTGCTACTGGTAATTATTAAAATGGTGTTTAACTCATATTATTCTCCCGAATTGTATTATTTTTTTGTGTCCGTTTTGTTTTCAACTATTGCCGCATTATTATTGGTTATTTTTGGATTTAAAGTGAGTTTACATCAAATGGGGATTGCAGGCTTAACAATGTTTGTAATTGCACTTAGCGTGCATTTTAATAAAAACATTCTTATTGAAATTGGTTTTTTGTTTTTTGCAAATGGTTGGGTAGCATCTTCTAGATTAGAAACTAAATCACATACCATTCCTGAATTAATTATTGGTTTATTTTTAGGTGTAATACCACAACTAGTTATGCTTAACTTTTGGTTATAAAATGTAGAAAATTAGCCCTAAGTTGATTCCGTTAAAATTTACTTGTTCACCTCCCTCTGTTATGGCATCTTCATTAAAATAAGGGTTTAAGTTATACTTTACAAAAAGATTAAACTTACTATAACCTACACTTAAAGTTGTACTAAATCTTAAATTTTCAAACTCATTGATACTAGTATTAGTGATTTTTGTCCCAGAGTTTTTATAAGTTGCTTTATTTAATAATGTGTACCCAACTCTAAACCCTGCATAAACACGCCAAAATTTATTGTCTGTTGATGTTGAACTTCGCCAACGTAATTCTATTGGAGCTTCAATTGTCACAACGATTAATCGATTGTATTTATAGTTTATATCGGATTCTAAAACAGAATATTTGGTAAACCCATTACTATCTTCTTCAATTAATAGATTTTGCCCATACTGATCGTAAGAAAACCCTGCGCCTATAGCCATTCCAAAGTTTCTGCGTTTATTAAAAGGAAAATCTCTTAAAAACCCTAAATTAACACCGGCTGATACACCTTCGGGGTTCATTTCTTTAGGAATTGAAGAAAATACATTATATGAAACTGCAATATAAAATTGATCTTCTCTATATAACGAATCGCCAACAAATTTAGGAATTGAATCTTGTGCTATACTATTAATAGTAAGTAGAAAAAAAATTGAATAAAATAAATATTTTATCATTCTTCTAAAATAGGTTACTTATAAATAAAATTAAATTTAACAATTCAAAGATACTTTATTTAAGGACACCTCTAATAATTCATTCGCATCAAAAATTCAAGAGCTTTCTTAACCCGAATTATTCACGGATATTCTATTCCAAAGCCAAACTACCTGCTATAACTGAAAATGCTCGATTTTTTTTACCTCAAAATTGGGTAACAATTCTTTCAGTAAAAAACTTCTGTGCTTCCCAATTCTATAGGTATTTTGACTTTTCATAACAAACATCCGTGAATAATGCGGGTTAAGTGTTTTCTATAAAAAAACGCCTTAATTTCTGTAATCACAGATTAAGGCGTTTTATAAAATTTTAAATATTAGTGTTTTAATTATCTAATTGATTTCCAGGAGTTGTTATATAAATAATCTTTACCATATTTAGTTCTCTAAGCTTTTCTTTAATATCGGTAACTAAACCAGTATTGGTATCGTCATCTACTTTTAAAGCAACAACTACACTACTTTGTAGTTCTGGATTTAGCTTTCCTCTTGCTTCGGTTAAAGCTAGACCAATATTAGAAATCTCAGTATATTTATCTCCTATTTGTATTCTGCCTTCATCACCATATTTATCTTTATATTGGTCACTTGGTTTTCCTGCAAAAATAAAAACAGATCTATCTTTTTTTAGTTTTTCAACTTGGTCTGCTTTTGGTAAGTTTTGTTCAACCAATAAATCAGTCTCTCTCATTACCGTTGCCACCATAAAAAAGAATAACAGCATAAATACTATATCTGGTAATGATGCTGTAGATATAGGAGGTAATTCGTTACCTTTTTTCTTTGTGAATTTTGACATCTCTTTTAAATATTAATTAGCTACCTGTTTTTTTGCTTGTGCTTCAGATAATTTTAAAGGATACATTTGTTGAATTTCCTTTAACTTTTTATTAATTTTATCTTTAGCTTTTCCCTTATATCTTCCTAAACCCATATCTTTTTTTGCTTCAGTATAATCCCAACCATATAAACGTTGTGACTCTCTGTTCCTTAAAAAGTTATATGCTGCAACTAATTCATTTTGTACTGCTATATAGGTATTGTAAGTTGTCAACCTATCATTTTGTACAGAAATCACAGCTTTATTTGGATTATCTGAAGAAGAAGGTTTTCTATTTCCTTTACAATAGCTACAATATTCAGGGCTATTTGATGAGGCTCCTCCGTTATCTAAAAAATCTATTGCTGATTTACGTAAATTTCTAAGTTCCATTGGAACTTCATTTACCATTATATCATTGTTTTTATTTACTAAAACTATAAATAAATTTTTCTCTTTAATTTTTGGAGGTATAATGTTATCCTCTTGTATTGGAGGTAACTGTCGAGCTATCCCTTTATCTTTTTCCATAGTTGTTGTAACTAAGAAAAATATAAGTAATAGGAATGCTATGTCTGCCATAGAACCTGCGTTAACTTCTGGTGCCGATCTTCTTGCCATTATTTTGCTTTTTTAAATCCACTTGCTATCATAGAAGCAATTGCAATTGCTCCTAATATGTAGAAGGCATATAAGCCTGCTCCTACCCATTTAGAACCAGATTCTGATAACATTGTATCATCTGTTAGTTCCATAGGTGTTCCGTCTGCTAAACCATATGAAAGTGCAACAACCGCTATAAAAGCTCCTAATATAATTAGGGTGTTTTTAATATTCCCAGACATAAGTCCTTTAAACCCGAATATAACAACTGCAATTACAACCAGTGCAAAAATAAAGTATGATGTATAAATAAAACCATCAATACCAGCAGCAGTTTCTTTTATTTCGGCATCTCCTTTCATAATCATCATTCCTAGGAAAGCAATCCCAATGATACTTATAATAAGTGCTAAAATTTTTATTATTTTATGTAAACCCATTGTGTTGGTATATTAAATTATTATTTGTTTTTAAAATCTACCAACATATCTATTAATGTGATAGAAGCATCTTCCATACTGTTTACAATACTATCTATTTTTGCAATAATATAATTATAAAAGATTTGAAGAATAATTGCAACAATTAGACCAAATACAGTTGTAAGAAGTGCAATTTTAATACCACCTGCTACTAATGATGGATTCATATCACCAGCTGCTTGAATTTTATCGAAGGCATCAATCATACCAATTACAGTTCCCATGAAACCAAGCATTGGTGCAATAGCAATAAATAAAGAAATCCAAGAAACATTTTTCTCTAATTGTCCCATTTGTACTCCACCATAAGCTACAACAGCTTTTTCAGCAGATTCTACTCCCTCGTTTGCACGGTCAAGTCCTTGATAATAAATAGATGCTACAGGTCCTTTTGTATTTCTACAAACTTCTTTTGCAGCTTCTACACCACCGCTATTTAGTGCGTCTTCAACATTTTGAGCTAATTTTTTAGTATTTGTTGTTGAAAGGTTTAAGTAGATAATTCTTTCAATAGCAAATGCTAATCCAAGAATCAAACATAAAAGTACAACTCCCATAAATCCAGGGCCTCCTTCTACAAACCGATTTTTTAATTCTTGATGAAATCCAACATCTTCAGTGGCAGTACCACCTTCGTCTTGAATAATTGTTACAGTTGCTGTCGCCATAAAAGTTTGCACATTACTCGACATTGTTTGTACAGTTGCTGCTTTAGAGCTTAATGTTCCTGCAAAAACCAAAGCGGTAATTGCGATAATAGAAAATAATTTTTTCATTGCTATTGACTTAAGATTTGTTTTTGTTTAAAGATTTTAAAGATATAAAAAAATAGTTAATCTCCAAGAATAAAATATATTAATGATTCTGTTAGTTTTTCTTGGAGTTTCTAACAGCCTTGTTTTTAGTACTCAATATTAATTTATAGAGTAAAACATTTACTCTTTTTTTTTGCAGAGAGGAAGGGATTCGAACCCTCGATACGCTTGTGGCGTATACACGCTTTCCAAGCGTGCGCCTTCGACCACTCGGCCACCTCTCTATTAATGCCTAATTATTACGACATCCCAGCCAAACGGGTTGCCAAATAACAAAAAATATTTAGTTTGATAAAATATTTAACGAGTTTATTTATTTCATTTCTCCACGTAAAGAGGTTTCATATATGGTTTTGAAGCTGTTAGCCGAAATATTTTGTCCTAATAAAAATAATAATTTTGCTAAAGCAGACTCTGTTGTGATGTCTTTTCCCGAAATAATTCCCATTTTACGATATTTTATGTTCGTTTTATAAATATTCATATCAACGCTTCCACCTGAACATTGTGTCACATTTACGATAGGTATTTCTTTATCTATTAGTTTTTTTATTGCTTTAACAAACCATTTTTCGTTGGTTAAATTTCCACTTCCGTAGGTTTCTAACACCAATCCTTTTATCTCTGGATAAGCGAATAAATGGTTAATAGTTACCTCATCAATCCCTGGAAACATTTTTACTAATAAGATATTAGATCCTAATTTTTTATGAACTTTTAGCTTTTTTCCTGAATTTGAAGGCAACAAAGCTTGATAATTTACAGATAAATTTACCCCGCTTACTATTAAAGGAGGATAATTTAACGAATCGAAAGCTTCAAAATGTTCTGCATTAATTTTTGTGCTTCGGTTGGCGCGATATAATTTGTATTCAAAGTACAAACCAACTTCTCTAATAACAGGTCTTCCTTCATTGCAAAGTGAAGCAATTTGTATGGAGGTAATTAAATTCTCTTTAGCATCGGTTCGCAAATCTCCTATTGGCAATTGTGATCCTGTAAAAATTACTGGTTTGCTTAAATTCTCTAGCATAAAACTTAATGCTGAAGCTGTGTACGACATCGTATCGCTTCCGTGTAAAATTACAAAACCATCATAATTATCGTATGCTTCTTCAATAATACTTGCAATTTCCACCCAATTGGAAGGGTTCATATTTGAACTATCAATGGGTTTTGCAAAACTTTGGGTCGAAATATTACAATCCAACAAATTTAACTCTGGAATGTATTCCAGCAATTCATCAAAATTAAAATTGTGTAAGGTTCCCGTTTCCGAGTCTTTTATCATTCCAATTGTTCCTCCTGTATATATAAGGAGTATGTTTGGCTTTTTACACATTTGTTTTATTTTTATATTCCAAAAATTTCTTTTGAATTTTCTGTGGTAACTCTTGCTACTTCTTCTTCTGAAATGCCGTAAATCTCCGCAACTTTTTTACAAATGAGTTGAAGGTAACTACTTTCATTTCGTTTTCCTCTGTAAGGAGTAGGCGAAAGGTAAGGCGAATCGGTTTCTAAAACAATATGTTTTAAATCGAATTTATTCAGAAATGTATCAATCTTTCCATTTTTAAAAGTAACAACTCCACCTATTCCAAGCTTCATATTATATGAAATTGCTTGTTTTGCTTGTGTTTCAGTTCCAGTAAAGCAATGAAAAATTCCGAATAAATCATTTCCTTTTTCAGTTTCTAACACTTCAAAAACCTCGCCAAAAGCATCTCGACAATGAATTACAATAGGAAGTTTGTGTTTTTTTGCTAGTTGAAGTTGAGTTTTAAAAGCTTCTTTCTGAATTTCTAAAGTACTTTTATCCCAATATAAATCTATTCCTATTTCGCCAACAGCAAAAAAAGATCTTTTATCAAATTGCTCCTTAACATGTAACAGCTCTTTTTTATAGTTCTCTTTTACTGAAGTTGGATGCAAACCCATCATTAAAAAAATGTTCTTGGGATATTCTTTTTCAAGAATATACATTGCTTGCGTGCTTTCAGAATCTATTGCTGGAATAAACATTCTTTTAATTCCTGCATCGAAAGCTCTTTGCATCATTATGCTCCTGTCTTCATCAAAAGCGTCGCTGTATAAATGGGTGTGAGTGTCTGTTAACATAATTGCAAAGCTATTAATTTGAATGACGTATCCTAATCATAATTTTTTATTTTATGCTTATTTTAGAACGCAGATTACCCCGCCAATAAATTATAGTTTAATTTAACAATAGAATTCTAAAACATCGTGATGAGCTTTTTTAACTCCTCTTTATATTTAGTACTTAAAGGAATATCTATGTTTCCTATTTTCAAGAATCCAGCACCAATTAAATCAACGGCTTCAATATTTACAACATAAGAACGATGTGCTTGCAAAAATTTTTCTTTAGGTAAATTATGTGTAAAATCAGACATTTTTCCTCTTACTAAATGCATTTTATTAGCCAAATGTATTTCTAAATAATTTTTATCTGATTTGATAAATAAAATGTCTTTTATAAATAGTTTTACAAACATATAATCATCGCGAATAAAAATACTATCACTAACAGTTATAGAAATCTCAGCTTCTGAAGGTTTTGATTCGTGTTTATCTATTATTGCATTTTGTTTTTCAAAATTAGTTAATGCAACTTCTACCGAAGTGAACACATTTACTTTGGTAAATGGCTTTACTAAATAGCCATAAGGACCTGTTTCTACTGCCCTTTGAACAGTCGCTTTGTCTCCAAAAGCCGTTAGAAAAATAAACGGAATATTGTATTTTTCTTGAATTTGTTGAGCAATCCAAATACCATCTTTATCTCCCTTAATATTGATGTCAAGAATGGCTAAATCAGTTTCACCTTTATCTAAAATAGTAATGGCCTCTTTTGCACTCATTGCATCTCCAGAGACGACACAATTCATTTCTTTAAGAGCTAAGCTTAGTGTTTCGATAGTTATAAACTCATCTTCAACAATTAAGACTCTTACTTTATCTTTATTCGCCATAATATCTTATTTTAATTGTTGTCATTTTTAAATTTAATTATAACTGTTGTACCTGTTCCATTTTTAAACTCGCAGCTTCCACCAATTTGACGACTTAACCCTTTTACCAATCGTAAACCTAATGAATTGGTATTATTTATATCAAAATTTACAGGCAATCCATTTCCATTATCATATATTGTTAGTTGATAATATTCATCTTCTAAAGCTTTGAGCGTAATGGTAATCGTTCCTTCTTTTTTGTTTATAAATCCGTGTTTAAAAGCGTTAACGACTAATTCATTAATAATTAATCCCATAGGAACTGCGGTATTTATATCTAACGAAAAATCTATAATATCTAAAACAATACCAATATTTTTATTAGTATCGTTTACCGTTATTATGATATCATTGGTTAATTGGATAACATATTTTCTAAAATCAATTTTACCCAAATCTTCACTTTCATACAGTTGTTGATGGATTAATGCCATAGATTTTATTCTATTTTGCCCTTGTTCCATTATCTCACTTACGCTATCATCATTAATTTTTGAAGATTGTAATTCTAACATTCCAGAAATTAGTTGTAAATTATTTTTAACACGATGATGAATTTCTTTTAATAAGGTTTCTTTTTCAACTAATGCTTTTTCTATAATGTCGTTTTGTTCTTCAATCCGATCGCTTTTTTCTTTAAGTATTTTTGTTTTTTTCCTTTTTTGAATGCTATTCCATAATAAACCAATAACAATAGCGAGCATCATTAATAGACCTATTATTAAAAGTCGCTGTTTGTCTTTTTGAAGTTTTGTATTGGCTTCGGCTTCTATTACACGAACTTGTTGATTCGCAATTTCTTTGTTTTTTTGTTCAACCTCATAGACGACCTCTAAAACGGCTGTCCTTTTTACATTTTTTAAAGTATCCATTGAATTGTTAAATGCAACTAACTTTTTATAATAGGCATAGGCTTTTTTTGTATTTCCTAAATACTCATATACTTTTACTTTATTTTGATATGTTTTTTTAAACCCAAAAACAGTTTCGTCTTTTTCTATTAAATAACTAGCACTGTCCAGTAATGCCAATGCTTTTTTTGGTTGATGCAAGCCCAAATAAGATTGACTTAACGAATTTAAACCACTTACTATTCCATCATTTTCGTTATTTTTTTTATTCATTTCAATCTCGCCTCTAATCAATGGTATCGCTTTTTGATACTGTCCTTTATCGTTAAACGCTTGCCCAATATTACTTTTTACGATATATAAAAACATACTATCTCTTACAGATGGAAAGTTGATTTCCTTTAGATGTTTGTTCCAACTTAACAATGATTGATTAAAATTAGTGATTGCATTATTTGGTTTATGTATTTTTAAATAAACCATTCCAAGATTATTATAAGCACCCGCTTCAAAATGTAAATTATTCTCCTTTTTGGCTATTTCAATTAGTTGTTGATATTGCTCAATTGCTTTATTATATTTATTAGTTTCTAAATAAATTCTTGCCAAGTCATTAATTCTTATTTTTTTAAATGAATCAAAAAATGAATTTTGAATTTGTGAATTAGAAAGTACATTATCTCGTTTTTTTAATACATTCCAAGCTTTTGAATAGAAGCCAATATCAATGTAAGTGTTAAACAAAAATGAATAAACGGATACGCTATCTTTTGAAGAAATCGGTTCTCTTGAATGTAGTATTTCTTGTGTTTTTCTAACTGCTTCAACTTTATAACCTTCGGCAAGTAATATGTTTATATGTCCTAATCTTATTGTGTTGAGCAGTTTCGTGTTTGGATTGTTTTTTTCCCACTCATATACTTCTTTTATATAGGGAAGAAAGTTTTCGTGTCTTGTGTTATAAAAATCAGCATTCCGAAGAAAGTAAGCAATCTTTTCTATTCTTTCAATTCCTGAGAATTTGGTAAATGAATTTTCAATACTATCCAATTTATAATTTGAATTTTGTGAAAATACAGTACCAATAACCATTAAAAATAATAATGGAAGAAGTTGTTTTATATGAATTGATTTTATTATCATTAGTAGTAAAAAAAAGTAAATATAGCGTTTAATTAAACGTGTTTTTAACCGTATTTTGTAGAATTATTTAATTAAAAACACCTTTTATAATTGTATGACCACCCTGAAATGAACCCCTCGACACCAATTTATCGAAGGAAAAACATACAATAACAACTAACTTAATCCTTAACCACTCTTTTAATAGTTGTACTTTCTTCTGTACTTATTCTTACAAAATACATAGCAGTATTTAATTGTGACAAATTAATAACCATAGTATTTAAACCATTCGCTCTAATAACTTTAACCACTCTTCCGCTTATATCAAATATTGAAATATCTGTTATACTAGAGTTTGCAGTAATTGTTAAATTATCTTTTGTAGGATTAGGATACATTGCAATAGTATTAATTACTACGTCATTAGTACCCAAACTCTCCTCTTCAAAATATATTAAAAAGCGATTTTTAAAGTTTCCGTCTTCTGAGGTGAAGCTGTACTCTGTTTCACTAAGGTTTGTAAATGTATAAAGCAGATTATCTTTTAAATAGATTGTTGCAAGAGTAATTAATTCGCCCTCAATATCGCCAAGAATAATAGTGTATTCTTGTTCTTCTTCTACTTGAGACCTAAAACCAAGTTGCACTATTTGATTTTCATTAAAAGCACTTCGCCCTTGTATTGTTAACTCTTCATTCTCAACTATAGAGTATATTGAAATAGGTGTTGCTAAACGTTTTGCGTCATAATTTGCATCTATCCCATTTGTTGCTTCTGGTGTAAAAGCAATTAATACTGTGCTTTTTAATCCGTAGGTTTCGTTATTAATAGTTAGGTACATTCTATCTATAACATTAGAGCTTCTATATCCTGTATTTGGTCCTGTTACTCGTAATGAGTTATCAAAAATTACATCTCCCGAAGCGTTTGCCTTTATCCCAAATCCTTGCCCAGAGGGGATATACTGTGTTGGAGCATCCCCTCCATTTGAGGCTGCAACACCGCCAGACATATTGTAAATAGAAATATCACCCATATCCCAATTTTCAAGCCTATAACCTGGATAGCTAGCACTAGGGGCTGTTAAATGTTCCCAAAAATAAATAGCATCTACTATTGCATTATTAGTAATAAACTGTGATGCGTCTATAGCCGAAGCATAAGGGTTACTAAATATATTTGGGCTTGCATTTTGAGTGCCGTTATAAATAGTGCTAAAAGTAACTACACCATTATTAAGTGTTCCTTGGGTATAGGTATTTGTAAAACTACCGCCTCCTGTAACTCCACCTACTAAGTAACCAACTCCTGGAACGATAGCTTCCGAACCTGTAAAAAATTGCCAGTTATCGCCATTATCATCTGCAAAATTCTCTGACATAGGGTCTGCTGTTGCTACATCCTCATTTGGTATAAAATTACTAGTTAGGTGATTCATGGTTACGTTATTTTGACCGTAAACACCATTTCTAGTTTCTGATGTCATTGGGCTACCTATAATTGTAAAATCAGTAGGAGCATCAAAAGTGGTATTAGTCTTTACCACTTCAATATTCCCATTATTAGTAACAGTAGCTAAATCATTAACCTGTACTACACTTCCTTGGTGTTCTACTATAAGACTTCCGTCAACGGTTATATCACCCTCTACTTGTAAGTAGTTGCCGTCTCCAATAGTTAAGATATAGCCTAAGTCTATAACCAAAGACTTAGCATCAATACTTCCGCCATTTGTGGTAGTTGAGTAATTATCTCTTATAATAGCATTAGCCATAATTGTTGGCACTCCATTTGTCCAAGCTGTGTTTTCCCATATAGTAGTGGTACTAAACTCATACCAAACTACTTCATTTGTACCTAGAGAACTTGATAAAATATCCATATCTCCATCCTTATCCATATCTACTGCAAATGCAGAATAGTTGCCATCTAAGGTGTCTATAAAGTTTTGGGTAAAATTTTGGCTTCCATCATTCTTAAACCAATATAGCGCATCTCCTGCATTACCACTAGCAACAACCAAATCAATATCTAAATCACCATCCATATCCATAGCATCAATAAACCCAAAATTAAAAAAACCTGATGCTATAACATTTTCTGTAAAATTTTGACTTCCATCATTTTCATACCATGTTAATTGTGAAGATGAACCAGCAATAATATCTATGTCACCATCACCATCCAAATCGACAGAATAATTAGAACTAACACGCGAAGTAGTATTAATTGGGTGTGGTGCCCCACTCAAATTCCCATCATTTTCGTACCAAACCAAACTTGGATTTGAACCATCCTGTACATTGGTTACAATATCCATATCACCATCCAAATCCATATCAACGGCACCACGACCAGCATGTGCTCCCAACATCTCATCTCCAAGATTGATTGTGAAGTTCTGATTCCCATCGTTTTCATATAAAACCATTTTACCTGTTGATATAAAGGAAATGAATATGTCTATATCTCCGTCTCCATCAAAATCGGCTGGAGCCATCCCAGTAAGAATATCTGCAGATGGAATTGTTGGAAGAATATATTCTGTGAAACTTTGGTTCCCATCGTTTTCAAACCATCGTGTAGTATTAAAATCTATCGAAATACTTATGGCATCCATATCTCCATCTAAATCTAAATCGATAGCGTAAATGAGTCGAGAGTCGTTGGTTGAAACAGAAATTGAGTTTTCCGTAAAATTTTGGCTTCCATCATTTTCAAGCCAAACCAATTCGGTACCAGAATGGCTAAGCACATCCATGTCACCATCGTTATCCATATCCACAGGAAAATTTGTTCTATTCGAACTCATAGAATTACTGATTTGATGTTTAATATAAGTAGTAGGAGTAAAACCATAAGGATTAGTAGCGGTTCTGAAATCAAAGGCATGTTGTCCAAGGAGTTTGTACCCATCGATGTCTTTTACTTCTGAAGCTATATTTACATGTATTACTTCTCCCTTAAAAAAATCGTTGGTTGGATTGAAAACAATTGTTGAAGTACCTCCTCCTGAAAATGTTCCATCTATTTTTCCGCTTTGATTCCCATAAACTACAATGTTATTGGCATTTACTGTAGCTCCATCAATTGCTTCGTTGAAATTAAGGATAATATCTGAAGATACTGCAACATTTTGCTCATTCATTGATGGAATTGTGTTCATCATCATCATATCCATTTCGACCCATATTAAGCCCATAACCACATTTCCGTCATAACTAACTCCAGTTGTCAAAATATCCAAATCTCCATCATTGTCTCTATCAGCAATAGAGATACGATCCTCAATATATACAATCCCTTGAATACAACACAAAAGCGTACGCTTAGTAAAATGTTCATTATTGTCATTTTCAAACCATTTTATTCCTTCGTATGAAGTAAAAACATCCAAATCTCCATCGTTATCTAAATCAGCTAACTGAACATTTTTAACGTTACCTTCATTAGTAATCACAACAGTTGTAAAAACTTGGCTGCCATCATTTCTGTACCATTCTATTGAATTGTCACCTGCAGAAAACACATCTATATCTCCATCACCTTCCATGTCTATCAATTCTACTGAATTGGTGCCAGTTAATGTTGCTATAACTTCAATAGTAAAATTTTGACTACCATCATTTTTATACCATTGTATTTGATTATTCCCTTTACAACTAACAACAAAATCCATATCACCGTCATTATCCATGTCGATAGCTGCAATATCAACTGGAGTATTTGAAATTGTGGTAATTACATGTGGAGTGAATGATTGCAATCCATCATTCTCAAACCATCTCACATCGTTGTGAATTTCTCGAATGGCAACAACGTCCATGTCTCCATCATTGTCCATATCTACTACTTCCCACGCAGAATATCCTTCTGTAGCTGCTACAATCTCTGTAGTGAACACATTATTTCCATGATTCACAAGCCATACAAGTCGAGTAGCGATCCCAAAATGTCCTCCAACAATAATATCCAGATCTCCGTCAGAATCCAAATCAGCAACTGTTACAACTGCTGGTAATTGAGGGTTCAATACATTTATAATGTGATTTGTATAATTTTGATTTCCATCATTTTCCATCCAACCAACTATATTACTATCAGGAACTGCATATACCATATCCATGTCACCATCTAAATCAAAATCAATTGCTACAGACGCAGTAGTCGGGCTACTTACACCAGGCACTGGATATTCATGAGTCGTTGTATTACGCAGGTAATTTTCTTGAGCAACAGCGTTTATTGAAATAAAGAATGAAATTATTAAAAAGAAACAAGGTGTTAGGTTTGTTTGAAAGCTTCTGTTTGTTTTTTTGAATTGGGGCTTCATAATAAATAGTTTTAATTGATTATTATTATTTTACACTACAAAACTACTTGATCGTATTATATTTAAAAAAAAATGGGAAGTAGCGGATAATTGTTGGGAAGTTCAAGGGGTTTGTTGGGAAGTTGGAATAAAAACATTGTTGGCATTTAGAATACTATGTTAATTTCAAAAATTAGTTCTATATATTTACCA
>JAKITD010000048.1 GCA_021648265.1 Flavobacteriaceae bacterium
CGCTCTACTTGCAGTAATAGTCTTGCGTAATATTTCTGTGGTTTCCAAGTTTACACTTGGAGGTAGATTAGGTAAACTATTATAAGGCTTATCTTTTTTAAAATCTTTCATATTATACGAAGGTAAGTTTTACGCTCTTTTGCTTTACGAGTGTAAATATAGTAAAAAATTACACTCGTTAGTGCTTTGAGTGTAGTTTTTACCTTCGAGATAGAGAATGTTATTTTTCTGTTCAAGTTTAGTAATTCTATTTTCCCATTTGTCTATCAAGTACATTTTGAGTTTCGGTTTTTATGTGTGGTAACGTAAGTATATCAGCAGTTTACTTATTAAATTGATGATATATATTGTTGTAAAGTTAGCCGAAAAATTTGACAAAGTCAAGTGAAAACAATACCTAATCCAAAATATTTTTTTTTATTTTAAGGCAGAAGTCATGATTTTTGTCATTAGTTACAATCATCCCGATTGCTATCGGGACTTTATTCTTAATTCTTTCAGCGAAGCGGTCTTAATTCTTTTTTCAAACTTTCTCCAACTCAATCATACTCACATTAGTCGTAAAAGTACCATAATTTACAAAAGCTTTCTTTTTTTCAATTTTATCAATGGTTCCAATAGCAATACCTTCTAACATTCTAACTCGGTCACCAATTTTTAAAGCTACTTTTGGTTTTGGTGGTGGTAGCTTTTTGGCTGCTGCTTTTTCTATCTTTTTTCGTTTTCGAATGACTTCTACTTTCTTTTCTACTTCCTTAATAACCTTTAATTTCTTAATCTTTTCTTTCTTTTTAACTGCGGGAGCTACTTTTTTAATCTTACTATTTTCTACCAAGACCATTTTAAATAGTTCATCTAAAAGTGGTTTCTTTTTCTTGTTATTATGAAACTGTCTTGAAAGTGAATCCAATTTCTTTCCTAAACTAATAATTCGTTGATTGGAATCATATAATTCTTGATAACTCTCTAGTTTATCTTTTATTTTAGCATTAGTTTCTTCTAAATACTTGCTTTGTTCTCTTGCTTTTTGTTCTTCAGCTTTTAAGGATTCTGATGTCTTCCGAAGTTGAGATCGTTCCTTTTGTAAATTGGCAATACTCTTATCAAATCGCACTTTACCTCGTTCAATCTTCTTTTTTGCTTTGTTGATTAAACTATATGGAATTCCGTTTTTCTGTGCGACTTCAAAAGTAAACGAACTTCCTGCTTCTCCTAGTTGTAACTGATACATAGGTTCTAAACTCTGACTGTCAAACTGCATATTAGCGTTGGCCGCATTGGGTAATTCACTTGCCAATAACTTTAAATTTGCATAATGCGTTGTGATTACTCCAAAGGCTTTTCGTTCGTAAAAAACTTCTAGAAATGTTTCGGCTAAGGCTCCTCCTAATTCTGGATCGGATCCAGTACCGAATTCATCAATAAGAAATAGCGTGGTAGATTTACACTTCTTCAGAAATTGATTCATTTTCTTTAAACGATAACTGTAAGTGCTCAGTTGGTTCTCGATAGATTGATTATCGCCAATATCGGTTAAAACTCGATCAAAAAAGCAAAGTTCACTCAATGAATCCACAGGAATTAAAAGTCCGCTTTGCAACATAACTTGAAGCAATCCAACTGTTTTTAAAGTTATACTTTTTCCGCCTGCATTGGGACCAGAAATAACGATAATTCTGTTGTTCTGGTTCAATTCAATAGATTGAGGAAATGTTCTTTCTTTCCGTTTTTTGTTGGCTAATAATAATAAAGGATGAAAAGCTTCTTTTAAATAAACACGTCTTTCGGAAGTGATTAACGGAAAAACACCTTCAATTTCATTGGCGTATTTTGCCTTTGCATATAAAACATCTATGGTAATCAAATAATTTTGGTATTCGGTTAATAAAGATTTATAAGGACGAAAAAACTCGGTTAACTCTTTTAATATTTTCTTTATTTCTTCCTGTTCTTCATAATACAAATTACTCAACTCATTAGAATATTCAAGGGTTTCTTGAGGTTCCATATATACCAAACTCCCTGTTTTCGAACTTCCTAAAACCGTCCCTCGTATCTTTTTTCGGTACATTGCTTTTACAGCCAAAACTCTTCGATTATCTACAATGGTTTCTTTAATATCGTCTAAATAATCTTGCTGAAGGTATTGCGATAATGCCTTTGTAAACGAAGACCCTATTTTCCCTTTTACTTGTTTTAGTCGTCGTCTTATGGAAGAAAGTTCTTCGGAAGCATCGTTGCGAACCAATCCGTATTTGTCTATTTTCTTGATAATTTCTTCCGAAAGGAGGGAAGTGTAGGTGATTCTTTCAGAAAAAGAATTTAAGTGAATATAAAAAGTTTCAAATTTCTTAAAAAACTTCAGAAGGGTTTGTGTAGTTTGTGTTACAGATAATATTCTTCGAAAACTAATAACTTCCAAGGTGCTATTTTCAATTCCGAAGAGATACAATTCATTTTCAATAGATTCAAAACCGTGACTCGGAATTCCATTATCACCAGTTAAGGAAGCTGAAAATTCTTTTACACGATGCAACTCGGGTTCAATATCGCTTATGTTTAAATACGGATGAATTCGCAACGATTTCTCAGTGCCTAATTGCGTGATACAATAGGCTGAAATTTGTTGTAAAACCAAAGGAAATTCAAGGCTTTCCAATGTTTTTTCATCTATTCGAACAGTTTTATTTTCCACTAAGTAAAAAATATTTTTAAACACCCATTTTAAAATGTGGGTTTATTAGTAATTTTGCTCAAAAGTACTACTTATGATGATAAAAATTGAGTCAAGTTGGAAAGAACAATTAAATAATGAATTTTCTAAACCTTATTTTAAAGAATTAACAGCATTTATTAAACAGGAATATGTAGAAAACACCTGTTATCCTTTAGAAAGTTTAATTTTTTCAGCATTTAATCACATACCTTTTAATAAGGTAAAAGTGGTTATTATTGGGCAAGATCCTTATCACGGAATTGGTCAAGCAAACGGTTTATGCTTTTCGGTGAATGACGAAATTCCGCATCCACCATCATTAAAAAACATTTTTAAAGAACTGGAAACAGATTTATTAATTCCGTATCCCAAAAACGGAAACTTAGAACGTTGGGCAAAGCAAGGTATTCTGCTATTAAATGCAACCTTAACGGTGAGGGCAAATGAGGCGGCTTCTCATCAAAAAAAAGGTTGGGAACAATTTACAGATGCGGTAATTTCAAAACTTTCTGATGAAAGAGAAGGGATCGTTTTTTTATTATGGGGCGGTTTTGCAAAGAAGAAAGGGGCGAAGATTAATACTAAAAAACATTTGGTTTTAACAAGCGGACATCCTTCTCCATTAAGTGCGAATAGAGGTTATTGGTTTAGCAACAAGCATTTTAGTGCAACAAATATGTATTTAAAAGAAATGGGGAAAGAAGAAATAGGTTGGTAATCTAAGATGTAAGACGATGAGATGATGAGATGTAAGGCTTTCGTTTTTATTAACACGACAGTAATTAACCGCTATTAAAATATTTTCAAATGTTGAAAATAAATATCGTACGTCATATGTCGTATCGTCTTATTGTCGTCGGGTTAATAACACTTCAAAATTCGATATTCTGCGGTTCGATATTCGATGTTCAAAGCTCCTCTACTCGTCTTCAGGCATATGAGATTCTGAGTCGTTGACGCTAAATTGAAGTAATATGTAATTTGCTACTAAAAGTGTTCCGAGAATGATTAAAAATAGCTACATAATTATTTGATTAATATTTATAAACCAAATAGTTACGTTTATTTTAATTTGTTTTTTTACACTTTTATATTATACACATACTTATGTCGTAATTTATAAATCACGACATAAACAACTTGCTTATATAGGTTTTGAGGAATACTTTCGTAGAATAAAATACTGTGAGGAAACCGAAAATCCAAAATAATAGAGTAGGTAAAATTAAATACATTTATTATGAAAAAAGCATACCCAGGTTTTAAAGCTATGAAAATAGCATGTCATAAAAAATTATTAATTAATAAACACACGTACATCATGAAAAATTTAACACCATTTATTTTGCTTCTATTTATCAGCTCAAGTTTAACTGCTCAGCAAACTTATGTGCCAGATGATAATTTTGAAGCCTACTTAGAAGCAAATTCTATGGGAAATGGGATTGCCAACGACGATTATGTGCTTACGGCAAATATTAATGCGGTTACTACTTTATCTGTTAATGACGAAAATATTACAGACCTAACTGGAATTGAGGACTTTATTGATTTAGAAACCCTAAACTGTAGTTATAATCAACTAACAAGTTTGGATGTGTCTGCTAATACAGCTTTAGAAGGTTTATCCTGTAACTATAACCAACTAACAAGTTTAGATGTATCTGCTAATACAAACTTAAGGAGTTTACGGTGTACCAATAACCAGCTAACAAGCTTAGATGTATCTGCTAATATTACATTAGAAACGTTACGGTGTTATAATAACCAACTAACAAGTTTAGATGTATCTACTAATACAGTGCTAACTTCTTTATCATGTAGCAGTAACGAACTAACAAGTTTAGATGTATCTACCAATACAGTGCTAACTTCTTTATCATGTAGCAGTAACGAACTAACAAGTTTAGATGTATCTACCAATACAGCGCTAACTTATTTATCCTGTACCGCTAACCAACTAACAAGTTTAGATGTATCGACTAATACAGCATTAGAAACGTTATTGTGTTTTAGTAATTTACTAACAGATTTAGATATATCTACTAATACAGCATTAGAAATGTTATGGTGTGGTAGTAACCAACTAACAAGCTTAGATGTATCGACTAATGTTGAATTAAGGTATCTATCTTGTGCTTATAACCAATTAACAAGTTTAGATGTATCAACTAACACAGCATTACTATCTTTATTTTGCAAGCATAACCAACTAACAAGTTTAGATGTATCTGCTAATATTACATTAGAAGCGTTATGGTGTTTTGGTAATTTACTAACAGATTTAGATGTATCTGCTAATATAGCATTAGGAAGTTTGTACTGTTATAATAACCAACTAACAAGTTTAGATCTATCTACTAATACAGCATTAGAAGGTTTACGCTGTAATGATAATCTGCTTACAACATTAAATGTTGCTAATGGAAATAATTCTGAAATTTCAAATAATGGATTTGATGCATTAAACAACCCAAGTTTAACCTGTGTTTTTGTAGATGATGCTACTTATAGCTCTGATAATTGGACAAATATTGATCCTACAGCTACGTTTGTTGAAACACAAGCAGAATGTGATGCTCTATTATTAGGTGTTAATGATATAGAACAGTTTGTTAGTTTAATTCTATACCCAAATCCAGCAACAGATGTGCTGCACATAAAAACATCCACCAATAAACAAATCTATAAAATAGAATTGTTTGATGTTTCTGGAAGTAAAGTTATAACAACTAATAAAGGGTCAACAACAATTGACGTAAGTCAGTTACAAACTGGGTTGTACTTTGTATCTGTTACAATTGACAATACTATTGTAACTAAAAAGATAACTATTAGGTAAAAATTACTTTTAGTTAGTAATTTGTCATTAAATTGTAACTACTCAGCCAATAAAACAAGGCTGCCTATCTACCTAAAACGGACAAGTAGTTAAGATACTAATAGTATTGTGCAAAAGTATGCCACGAATACACGAATAAAATATTCGTGTATTCGTGGCATTTTTAAAATAAGAATGTATCAGAATCAAGTCCAAGCTATCAAATTAGAAAGATGATTTTATCTTTATCTTAAAGATAAGCCTGTAATAGTTTTATTGTTATGATTGCTAGTTTACGACTGAATAACTCCTCTACTCGTCTTCAGGCATATGAGATTCTGAGTCGTTGACGCTAAATTGAAGTAATATGTAATTTGCTACTAAAAGTGTTCCGAGAATGATTAAAAATATCTTCATGATTATTTGATTAACACTATAAAGATGTAGTATTGGTAAAAGGGTTGCGTTGGTTTAAGTTGTTTTTTTAAAAATTATGTAACAGCTTGTTAGCTACTATTTTACTTTCAATTAATTTTAATTCAATTAGTCTATCTTGAATAGTTGCTACTTCTTTTTCTGAAATATTTTCTTGACTCCATTGCGTTAATTGAAGCCATTGCTGCACATCTTCTAATTTTTGCTTGTATCTTTCTGAAATGATTTCAGCAAGGTTTAAAGTATTCTTAAAACCTGTTGTAGTTTTATTTATAATTTCTAAAATAGTTTTGATGCTTTCGGGTTGGTTCTCTAAAACATCATTTCTAACCGCAATTACAAAGCAAGACCAAGGCGTAGGACATTCGTCAATTAACCTAAATGTACCATTATCTACAAAGGGTTTGGTGGTAAATTTTTCCCACATAAAATAATCGCCTTTTCCTTTTGGCAAGCCTTCAATAGCACCTTTTAGGTTTTTTATTACCTCAAATTGTAAATCGGTTTTTAGATTCCAATTATGCTTTTGAGCGTTGATGTACGCCATTAAATGCGAACCGCTTCCGTAACGACTAATTGCTGCTTTTGTACCTTTTAAATCATTAATAGTTTTATAATCTGAATTTTCAGCCACGTGAATTCCCCAAATTAAAGGTGATTTTACAAAAATTTGAACAATTTTACTTTGGTTTCCTTGTACGATATCACGTATTATTCCTTCAGATAAAATAACCGCCATATCAATTTCCTTATCCCGAAGTGCTTTGTTCATCGCACCCGTACCTCCAGGGAAATCTTTCCAACGTAAATTGATTCCTTTTTTGGTGTATTCTTTGTTCCGAAGTGTAACATACCACGGAAGGTTAAAATGTTCGGGGACTCCACCAATTATGAGGTTTTTCATACTTGTGCTGAGTTTATTTCAGTATTTATTGCCCGTGACAACGGGTAAATTTAATTCACCAATTTCTCAAGTGTATATTTAATTAATCGCTCAATCACCATTTTTGAATCTTTACTAAAAGTTCCGTTGGCTCTATTGGCAATAATCGCATTTAAAGACAATGCTCGATGTCCCATTAACTTTGAAAGCCCATATATAGCAGAAGTTTCCATTTCGAAATTGGAGATTCTATTTCCTTCAAAATTAAAGGTGTCCATTTTGTTATTTAATTCTGGATCTTCTATGGCAAGTCGTAAGATTCTACCTTGTGGTCCGTAAAAACCTCCTGCAGTTGCAGTAATACCTTTGTAAGTTTGATCGCTTTCAAACTTTCTTTCTAATTCTTTACTATTTTCGATAATTATAGGTCTTGCTTTGGTTGAATTCCAATTGGTGAATTTTATAAATTCTTCTTCCAATTTCGGATTGCAAATTCCATCCAGTTTATAAAAGTGAAGCATTCCGTTTAAATCCAAACCATGAGTTCCAATCACAAAAGAATCTACTGGAATATCCGCTTGTAAAGAACCAGAAGTCCCAATACGAATAATATCAAGGCTTTTAATTTCTTTTTTCAGCACTCTGTTTTCTAAATCGATATTGACCAAAGCATCTAATTCGTTGAGAACAATGTCGATATTATCGGGACCGATTCCTGTAGATATAACGGTGATGCGTTTACCTTTATAGGTTCCCGTTTGTGTTTTAAATTCTCTTTTTTGAGTGGAGAATTCAATGGTATCAAAGTGTTTGGTTATTTTTTCAACACGATCTTGATCGCCGACAAATAGGATAGTATCCGAGATATTTTCTGGTTTTAAATTCAAATGATAAACACTACCATCTGCATTTAATATTAATTCTGATTCTTTTATTTTCATATCTATTCCCCGTGAAAACGGAGATCTTATTAATTATATTATCGTTTCGGCTCCGCTCAACGACCAGTTTAAATTACATTTTATTTATTGGTGGCTGAGCGGAGTCGAAGCCACTTCTTTCAACTCATCATAACTCAACTAACCCCCAACACGTTTCACTTTAAACCCTTTGTCTTTTAAAAAACTCATAATTTTATCTCGGTAATCACCTTGGATAATGATTTGTTCGTTTTTAAAACTTCCTCCAACGCTTAACAACTTTTTTATTTCTTTTGCTAATTGTTTAAAATCTGAAGTCGCTCCCGTATAACCTTCAATAATAGTGGTTGCTTTTCCTTTTCGTTTTTCATATTTGCAAATCATAGGTTCGAGTTGAAGCCATATTGTTGATTCTTCAACAGATTCTGGCTCTTCAGAAGGTGAATGATTTGGAAATAAGTTTTTTAATTGATCTTGTAAATCCATATTTTTAATTAAGAATTGAGAATTCTGAATTCTGAATTAATTTATATCAACCCAATTTCACGCAAACGTTGATTCAAAAACTCTCCAGATGTAATGTCATCAAAAGCTTTTGGGTGCTTTTTATCGATGCATTCTTCTAAGCAATTTAGTTTCTTTTCACTTCTTGGATGTAAGAAAAACGGAATTGAATATCTTGCTGTTCCCCATTCCTCTTTTGGTGGGTTCACCACTCTGTGAATGGTCGATCGTAATTTATTATTGGTATGACGCTCTAACATATCACCAACATTAATCACTAGATTTCCTTCTTCGGGTTTGGCTTCAATCCATTCGCCATCATTCCGCAACACTTGCAATCCACCTGCAGAAGCACCCATTAATAAGGTAATTAAATTAATATCTCCGTGAGCTCCAGCTCGTACAGCACCTTTTGGCTCATCGATAATAGGAGGATAATGGATAGGTCGTAAAATACTGTTTCCGTTTGCTACCCAGTTATCATAATAAAACTCATCAATTCCCACATACAAAGCTAATGCTCGAAGTACATAAACTCCCGTTTTTTCTAGTAAACGATAGGCTTCCATTCCTACTTCATTAAAAGATGGTTGCTCTTGAACGATTACGTTTTCAGGATAAGTTTCAATTAAATTAGCATCTGCAGAAGGCTCTTGACCAAAATGCCAAAACTCTTTTAAATCGCCTTCTTTTTTTCCTTTTGCGTGTTCTTTTCCGAAGGAAATATAACCACGTTGTCCTCCTAACCCTTCAATTTCATATTTCTGTTTTACTTCTTCAGGTAATGCAAAAAAGTCTTTTACTTCCTTGTAAAGACTGTCCATTAATTCTTCATTTAAAAAATGATTTTTAACAGAGGCAAACCCTATTTCAGAATAAGCAGTTCCTATTTCATTAACGAACTTCTGTTTCCTTACTGGATCTCCCGAAAGGAAATCAGTTAAATCAACACTTGGTATATTTGTCATTTGTTTAAATTTTAACAAAGCAAATATACCAAAATCATTAGAGAAAAGAATAAGAATATATAGTACAAGTCATCTCCTCTAAATAAAATAAAAATGTAAGCTGAGTTTTAATAATTAAAGCATTACGCCATTATATTATTCATTCATTAATATTATAAAAAATGAAAAGAAAATGCTTGTAAGCAACTGTTTTTTTCTACTTTTGAAGTGCTAAAACAAAGTAATGGAATCCAATACAGCAAGTAAAATTCAATTTGAGTTTAATAGAAATCAATTAGACGACAATACGCTACTAAAACTCTATAAATCAATGCTAAAGCCTCGTTTAATCGAGGAGAAAATGTTGATTTTACTTCGGCAAGGAAAAATATCAAAATGGTTTAGTGGTATTGGTCAGGAAGCCATATCTGCTGGTGTTACCGCTGCTTTGCATAAAGACGAGTATATTTTACCTATGCACCGAAATTTAGGCGTTTTTACTGGAAGAGATATTCCGTTAGAAAGATTGTTCTCACAGTGGCAAGGAAAAGCAAACGGATTTACAAAAGGGCGTGACCGTAGTTTCCACTTCGGAACACAAGAGTTTAATATTATTGGAATGATTTCACATTTAGGTCCTCAATTTGGGCTTGCAGATGGAATCGCACTTGCTAATAAACTAAAAGAGAACAACCAAATTTGTGCCGTATTTACAGGAGATGGCGGAACAAGTGAAGGTGATTTTCATGAAGCGTTAAACGTGGCTTCTGTTTGGAATCTACCCGTTATGTTTTGTATTGAAAATAATGGTTACGGACTTTCAACACCAACTTCAGAACAATTTAATTGTGAAAATTTAAAAGATCGTGGCATTGGTTACGGAATGGAAGCGCATATAATTGAAGGGAATAATATTCTTGAAGTTTATAATAGTGTCAAAGAATTAGCGGAAGATATGCGAATAAACCCACGACCCATTTTATTGGAATTTAAAACCTTTAGAGTGCGTGGTCACGAAGAGGCGAGTGGTACAAAATATGTTCCAAAGGAATTATTACAAATGTGGAATCTTAGAGATCCCATAGAAAATTATGCCGCTTATTTACAAAAGGAAGGGGTTTTAACTGAAGAGATTCAAGTTGCTTATAAACAAGAAATTTTAAAAGAAATTAACGATGGTTTAGAGATTGCTTTTGCAGAACCTGAAATGAAATCTACTGTAACTAATGAATTAAGTGATGTGTTTCAACCATTTGAATATGTAGAAGTTAAAGAAAATAATAAAAAAGAAAATATACGATTAGTAGATGCAATTTCTGAAGGATTAAAACAATCGATGCAACGTCACGATAATTTAATTTTAATGGGTCAAGATATCGCTGAATACGGTGGAGTTTTTAAAATAACCGATGGATTTTTAGAGGAATTTGGAAAAGAACGCGTTCGAAATACGCCTATTTGTGAATCGGCAATCGTTTCGGCAGCAATGGGACTTTCTATTTCTGGTTATAAGACGATGATGGAAATGCAGTTTTCGGACTTTGTGACTTCAGGTTTTAATCCGATTATAAATTTATTGGCAAAATCGTATTACCGTTGGAATGAAAATGCAGATGTAGTAATTAGAATGCCTTGTGGTGCTGGTGTTGGAGCGGGACCCTTTCATAGTCAGACTAACGAAGCTTGGTTTACCCATACTCCAGGTTTAAAAGTGGTATATCCAGCCTTTCCTTATGATGCAAAAGGATTGTTGGCAACTGCGATTGAAGATCCAAATCCAGTGTTGTTTTTTGAACACAAAGCATTATACCGAAGTATTCGACAAGAAGTTCCAACCGATTATTATACATTATCCATTGGTAAAGCTTCTATTTTAAAAGAAGGAAATGATATTACGATTATTACCTACGGAGCAGGAGTTCATTGGGCTATGAATACTTTGGAGGAGCTTTCCAATATTTCAGCAGATTTGATTGACCTTAGAACTTTGGCTCCTTTAGATACTGAGGCTATTTTTTCTTCCGCTAAAAAGACAGGAAAAGTTATTATCCTTCAAGAAGATGCGATGTTTGGAGGCATAGCTTCAGATATTTCAGCAATGATTATGGAAGAATGTTTCGAACAATTAGACGCTCCAGTAAAACGTGTAGCGAGTTTAGATACACCAATTCCTTTTGCAGCAAATCTGGAAGCACAATACCTTCCGAAGAATAGATTTAAAGAAGAATTACAAGCATTAATTTCTTATTAATATCGTAGAACTCCCTAATATACAACCCAATATCCTTGCTGTTAAATTAACAGTTGTTGGAGAGCGAAATGTACGAAGTGGGCATCCTTGGATATTTACTGATAGTATTGATAAGATCAATAAAGAAGGTGAATCGGGAGATATAGCTATTATCTTCAGTCATACTAAAAATAAAGTGATTGGTGTTGGTTTGTATGACCCAGATTCTCCTATTCGGATTAAAATGGTGCACAGTGGAGGAGGAGCGAAGTTGGATAAAGAATTCTTTTCAGAAAAGATTAATCGAGCCTACGCCATCCGAATTCCATTATTAGAAACCAATACCAATAGTTATCGTTTACTTTTTGGCGAGAACGACGGCTTTCCAGGTTTTATTGCCGATGTATATAATAAGGTATTGGTGATTAAAATATATTCGGCGATTTGGTTTCCGTATTTGAAAATGATTATGGAACAATTAGTTGAAGTCAGTTCTTGTGAAACAGTCGTTTTACGATTAAGTAGGTCACTTCAGAATAAAGAACCTGCCTGCCAAATGGGTAGGAAAACCTTCGGATTAACAGAAGGACAGGTACTTTACGGTGAATTGAAAAATGAAGTCATTCCTTTTGTAGAACACGGTGTCAATTTTTCAGCTAATGTCATTAAAGGGCATAAAACGGGTTATTTTTTAGACCATCGCAACAACCGAAAATTAGTAGGGGAGCTTTCCAAGGGAAAAACTGTCTTAGATGTTTTTTCGTATGCAGGAGGCTTTTCAGTACACGCCTTGACCAATGGAGCAACAGAAGTAACAAGTGTCGATATAAGTAAACAAGCCTTAGCTTTGGCTGTGGAAAACGGAAAATTAAATTCGTATTCAGGAAAACATATAACCGTTGCTGGAGATGCTTTTGAAGTATTGCGAGAATTCATTTCTAAAAGAAAAACTTTTGATGTAGTTGTGATTGATCCGCCTTCCTTTGCAAAAAGTAAAAAAGAAATTGGAAAAGCCAAAAAGAAGTATAAAGAATTGGCTGAATTAGGAATACAATTAACTTCAAAAGGAGGGATGCTCGTACTGGCTTCTTGTTCATCGAGAGTAACGGCAGATGAATTCTTTCAGATAAATAAAGAAGTTTTGAATGATCAGCCTAGATTTTTTACACTTCAAACAAAAACGCAACACGATATTGATCATCCCATTGGATTTAAAGAAGGTGCTTATTTAAAGACTGGATATTATCGTTTTTTAAATTGATGTCATTGCGAGGAGCAAACTCAGAATTATTTTGTTACAATAAATTTTAAGCGACGCGGCAATCTGTTTTTCAGTTTTCTTGCTTTTTAATCCGTACTCTTCCATACCCAGATACTTCTGGATTTCTTAAACAAATCACCTGTCTTCCATCCTCCAACTTCTACCATTTTCCATATTCTTCATCATATCAATTGCTTAGCATTCTTTTTTTTCTTATTTTTAGATTGAAAAACAAATCGATTGTAAGAATTCTCTTAACATTCTGAATTATTTTCAAAAGCTAACATAAATCATATTTTAAGATTTGGTTATTGTTTAGCTTTATTCCTTCAAATAAATGCAACAGAATTATGAAATTTAATCATGATTTTTTCAAAATAATTAATAATAATATAGCGATTCTATTTTTTCGCTAGCCATTAAAACCTAAGCAAATGAAAATATACGATGACAAACACATTAAAAATGTAGCTTTCGTTGGAGCTCATAACAGTGGGAAAACCACACTAGCTGAGACGATGCTTTTCGAGGCTGGACTCCTCAACAGACGTGGAACGGTAGAGCAAAAAAACACTGTATCCGATTTTCACGAAATAGAACAAGAAAGAAAGACTTCGGTCTTTGCCACGCCACTTCATACCGAGTGGCGTAACTATAAAATAAACATTCTGGACACTCCTGGTTTGGATGATTTTATTGGTGAAATCATTTCCTCAATCCGTGTAGCAGATAGTATTGTGAATGTAATTAACGGTCAACATGGAGTAGAAGTAGGAACTGAAATAATTTGGAATTATATTGATAAATATCAGAAGCCAACAATTTTTGTAGTAAACCAAATAGATCATCCTGCTTGTGATTTTGACGAATGTTTAAAATCTATTCGGGAATTGGTAGGAAACAATGCAGTACAAATTCAATACCCTTTAAAAATTGATGGCGCTCAATGTATATTGGATGTTCTTAAAATGAAAGTTTATAAATTTGGATCTGAAGGAGGGAAGCCAGAGAAATTAGAAATTGGAGGGAATTATAGAGAATTAGCAGATAAGCTCCATAATGAACTAATAGAAAAAGCCGCTGAAAACGATGAAGAATTAATGGAACTTTTCTTTGAGAAAGGAACTTTGAATGAAGATGAGATGCGTCAAGGAATTAAAGCTGGTATGTTGAATCACGAGCTGTTTCCTGTATTTTGTGTTTCCGCTTTAAACGATATGGGAGCTGGACGTTTAATGGGTTTTATTGATAATGTAGCACCTGCGGCAGCCGATTTAAAACCCGAACAAAGTGTTGAAGGAGATACGATTCTTAGAAAACCAGATGCACCAACTTCATTATTTGTTTTTAAAACGGTACATCAACAAAATTTAGGGCAGTTAACGTTCTTTAAAGTAAAATCTGGAGAGATTAACATCAATGATAAATTAGAAAATTCGCGAAATGATAAAATTGAAATCATCAATCAGTTGTACATCATGGACGGTAAAAATAGAGAAGCAGTCACCAAATTAACCGTTGGAGATATAGGAGCGACTTTAAAATTGAAATTTACGGAAACCAATGATACGCTTCATACTATCGGAAATCCAATAACGATTAAACCTATTAATTATCCGGATTCTCGAATTAAAAAAGCGGTTTCGGCAGTAGATAAAAATGATGATGAAAAATTAAGTGATGCACTAAAAAAGATTCATGCACAAGACCCAACAGTAATTGTAGAATATTCTAAGGAACAGAAACAAATGATTTTGGGTTGCCAAGGGGAACTGCATTTAGTTACCATTAATTGGGCTTTGAAAAATATTTATGGAGTAGAAGCTAAATTTGAACAACCAAAAATATCGTACAGAGAAACCATACAGCGTTCAACATCTGCCAGTTACAGGCATAAAAAACAATCTGGAGGATCAGGTCAATTTGCACAAGTACATATGAAAATTGAACCTTGGCTAGAAGGAATGGCAGATCCTGAAGGATTCAATATTAGAGGAAAAGAAGAAATAGATTTACCTTGGGGTGGAAAACTAATTTTCTATAACTGTATAGTTGGTGGTGTGATTGATTTGCGTTATTTACCTTCAATAATGAAAGGAATATTGGAAGTTATGGAAGAAGGACCTTTAACAAAATCCTATGTTCGAGATATAAGAGTAATGGTTTATGATGGAAAAATGCACTCGGTAGATTCTAATGATATTTCATTTAAAATAGCAGGAGCACATGCATTTAAAGAAGCTTTTTTAAACAGTAAACCAAAATTATTAGAACCCGTACAAGAGTTAATAGTTAAAGTTCCGGAAGAAATGGTAGGTAATGTAATGACCGATTTACAATCGCGCAGATCCATTATTTTAAGTTTTGAAAGTAACGATAATTATCAAATTTTAAAATGTAATACACCATTGGCAGAGCTGTACGGATTCTCAACCGACTTACGTTCCTTAACACAAGGAAGAGCCACCTTTAGCTCGAAGTTTGCATCGTTTGAACCTGTACCAGCAAATATTCAAAAAGGATTATTAATAGAAGAATAAAATAATAATAACTAATTAAAATAGATAAAAATATGGAGACAAAAGTTTTATATTTAAGCGACTTAAAGTTCAATTTAGAAATTTGGAAGCGTGAATTACGTTTTCATTTTAACGAGATGGATACCTTTCAGGAAAAACTGGAAGAGATTGCTGAACGTGACTATCAGCATAAATCTATGAAAGAAATTGAAGTTTTTCAAAATAGAATTATGTTGGAGCGAGCAGCTATATCAAAATTAATGCATCGCTGTAAATCGAAAATGAAAAATATTAATATGGCAGATTACAATGAGAATATTGACGGAAGATTACAAGCCCAGCAACATACTTTGCGTGATGATATGAAATTTTACATCAGGCTTCATTATGAATTGAAAGAAGAAATGATGCAGTATTTTACAGAGTGGATGTAAATAATTTATAGATTGGTATACCAAAGACATTGGTGTTTTTGATCTTCTAACTTCAAAAAAATATTCATTTAATTGCATAGAGGTTAAATAACTCCTTATTAATAATACTACATGCTATTTATTTAGTGTGTGATTTTGTTATTTATAGAAAGGTCCTCTTTTTAAATAAATGAGAATTAAAATAGAAAAAAAGGAGCAGATAGAAAAACCAATAAAGAGTGGCAAAGCGGTATCTAAAACATACCTCCCAATAAAAACACTAATTGGTACAGCCATCAAGGTAGAAATTAAACCCGTAATTGCAGCGGCAATCCCTGCAATATGACCTACAGGTTGCATGGCAATAGCTCTAAGGTTTCCGAAGAGAAAACCTAAAAAGAAAAATTGCATTGCGAAGAATACTAAGATTATTTCAATACTAGGATTATTAGAACTATAAAAGAAAAAAACATATAATATCGAAACTCCAAAAAACCCAAACAAAGCCCAAGTAATTAATTTTCTCATTCCAAATCTTAACACAAACATTCCATTAAGAAATATCGCTGTTCCAGTAGCAACAGCAAGCCCTGCAAAGATATAGGGGAACGCTTCTTTTAAACCATATTGCTCTTGAAATACTTGTTGTGAACTACTTAAATATACCATAAAAGAACCTGTTACAAATCCAGATATAAAGGTATAACCCATGGTTTGCTTGTAGCGAATCAATTCTTTATAACCATTTACAAAAAGACTTGTATCCAATTTGATTCGTTTTTCTGGAATTAATGTTTCACGCTGACGTTTCCAAAACCAAAAAGCAATTAACAAGCTAAATACAATCTGAATATAAAAGATTGCCTGCCAGTTATAATGATCCAACATAAATTTACCAAGTGCAGGTGCAATTATTGGCACTAAGAGAAATATCACCACAACAAACGACATAATCTTAGCCATTTTATCGCCACTATATAAATCACGTATAATTGCTACACTAATAGTTCTTGGTGCAGAAAGACCGACACCTTGAAGAATTCTACCAATAATCATAACGGTAAGGTTTTCTGAATACACACAAATAAAACTGGCTATAATAAAAATAGCAAAACCCATAAATACCACAGGTTTTCTACCCAAACTATCTGAGATAGGTCCAAATAATAAAGGACCAAAACCAAGACCCACAAAGATCATGGTAATCAATAATTGATTATCCACAGCAGACTGAGTTGAAATAGAATTGCCTATAATATCTAAGGCAGGTAATAAAGCATCAATTGCTAATGCCACAACAGACATTAGAAATGCCATAAGTGCTACAAATTCGAATTGTGAAGTAGAATGTTTTTTTTGCATTTTGCAATAGTAATCTAATAAAATTAGCTATAGGAGAGAAATCTCAAAAATCCTATTTGACATAATATTAATTATAGTACAATTGCTAGTAAATTCTGTATAGCCGTTTTTTAGGCTATTTTACATAATTGTAGATATGACTTCTTTAATTATGTAAAAAGAATTTACGGCTACTATGTTTAAGTTTCAATTGATAGCTATAATTAATACTATGTCAAATATCCCACAGTCTTAATTATTTCATTACAAACATTATTCTTGGGTCATTAAACATATTGACTAATTAATATTATCAAATAGCATTTCGTTTAATTTGATTATTACGTAATCCTCAACATTTTTTTAAATACTCAATTCTAAGAAACTTCACGTTAAGCAAATTGTACTATAATTAGCCGTTATGTAAAATTGCCGCTGCCTTTGCGCTTAATTGCTTTTTTAAAATAATTATGCTATCGCAATAATTTTTTAAAACTCAATATCCAACCGCAAAGCCAACGCCAAAAAAAAGCTAACTTTTAGATTCGTTTTAAACTTTTCGTTGTTGAGGATATTCTCGTTATAATTTTTTTCACGACATTCTCGTTAACTTGCCACAAGAGTATAAAATTTTCCAACTGCATTATCCTTGCTTAAAATTTCTATACACTTGTTAAATTTGTATTTCAATTCATCTCTTTTTCTTTTTTCATTATCTTTTGTCTTGAAACAAAAGAAACAATCCCGAAGCTTCGGGACAAGGCTGCATATAATTTTGGAAACAATTAACGGTCATTCGCTATATTTTAGGAAACATTGTAACTGGTTAAGATTGCTTTGAAATCCCTTGTATAAATAAAACTCTTAAGAAACTGTATTACTAAACCCCTAAAATATGTACGCTCAATTCACCTTATTGTTTTACCAAAATTTTATGAGGCCAAGTCTAACATCGAGATTCTATTTGACATAATGTTAATTCTTTTTTAATAAAAAATCCCATCAAAATTTGACAGGATTTTAAAATAAATTATTTCTAAATAGCCAATCTTCGTCTCGAAGAATTTAATATTTTAATTGCCGAATCAGCTAATTCTTCATTTAATCCAACTGTTGCACTAGGTTGAACAAGCCTAGACTTTAATCTAGAAGGCAAACTATTTAAAATTTTGTCATCGTCAATAATAACGAATTCTTTTACACTACTATTTGCTACCCATCTCATCACCTCTTCTCTCCTATTCAGATGAGAAGTGTTTTTATTAAGCTTCTTAATAGTAACATTTTTGACACCTCTTGTAGAAAAAATATTTATCCATTCTCTTATCAGATAATTAGATTTGTGAGAAGTGGTCAATAGTATACCTGCACCTGTTTCAGAAATAATCCTCTGAAGGCTATTTGTGGCTTTTCTACTAAATCTTGGAAAACCATCACTTTCAAATTCTGGTCGCTTCCAATTGCTAGCGGGAACCATTACTCCATCTATGTCTAACAATATTAACATATTACAAATATATATATATATTATTTTATAAATCGTTTAAAATGTCTATTTCTACATTATTTAATTCAGAATCTCTGATATTATGGTCTTGGATTTGATCTTCTGTTTCATAATCAATGTCATCAATCTCAATATCTTCCCAATTACAGTTGACAGAGGTAGATGCTATAGGATAATCATTCATTCCTATTTCCAGTTCTATTAGAACAGAGCATATATACCTATGATGTCCATCAACTATCCTAGAGTCATTTACTCTTAAATTATCAAATTCTATTCCAAATTTCATTTTTTTGTATATCCTTTGTAACATAGGTAAACAAATTCTTTCTTGTGTTGCTATTAAATTCAAAGACCCAGAATTCAATAAGTCCACAACAATTTTTAAGTTAATTTCATCCATAGATTATAAACAGGGCAAAAATTATTATTAAAACATTCCAAAATCATAACCCAAATTAGATAATCTAAATGACATAGCTTGAGTACTAACATTAAATTTACTAGCTAGCTTTTCTATAATATCATCGCCATTCAAGTCTTTTACTTCTTGAAGAATTAACGGTATTGGCATTAATAGTGCAGCTGCAAACGCATTTGCCTCTCTTTCTTTAAGGATTTCACCTGTCGAAGATTCTGAATTACGATACATTATACTTTTATTCTTATCAATGAATAAAGATTTACTTTTAGAATGCAACATATAATGTCCTAATTCGTGCGCAATTGTAAATCTTCTTCTTTTTTTGCTTTGATTGATATTGAAAGCTATATATGGTTTGTCATCTTTTATAACAAATAAACCTGACACCTCGTCATTGAAATTTGAAGCTTCTACTCCTACTCCTAATTTCTTAGCTAACTTATTAACATTAATTGGTGATTTTAAAAGATTAAATTCTTTCAAAATGCCTACGGATTTTTCTTCAATGTAGTTAAAAATCATTTATATAGATTCTTTATTATTTCTTCTATTGACTTTTTGGACTCATCATCCAAGCTACTAATATTTTTTAAAATATCACTGTACTCGTTTGTAGATATATGTTTTTTGACTTCATTAAAAGTTGGTAGCAACTGTTGCAAATCAAATTTTAACACTGAAGAAATATCATATAATACGTGCAATGGTGGCTGATGTCTTCCTAATTCTATATTAGAAATTGAAGCTCTACTGATAAGTATTTTTTTAGCCAAATCATCTTGACTAAAATTTAGTCTGTGACGAGCTTCTTTTATTCTTAAACCTATAAGCTTATATAGGGCTGAATTAAAATCTTTCATATAATACTTAACGTGCTGCAAATATAATTATTGTTTTGGTAATAAACAATGTTTATTTAATAAACATATAAACTGACAGCTTATTAAATTGGCACAATAATTGTTCACTTATTTGCTAAGTCTAAAAATAGATAAATGGCTACAAACAAACCTGTTGGAGACAACGCTAGAAAAGGAGCAGTAAAACAACGCTCGCAAGTATTAAACCCAAAGACAAACTTATTTGTGAAAAGGGATACCGAAACTGGAAGATTTATGGACGTAAAGACTTCTGGAGGAAAATTTAAAGGAGTTAGAAAAGAAAAATAATGGAAAAAGAAAGGTTAATATATTCAATAAGTAGGTTTGACCACTATTTTGATAGTGTAAATAACAAAACAGCTGTATACATAGCCATTAACACCTTTGTTGTTGGTTCTATCATTACTTCATATGTTACATTAGTTAATGACATTAGTTGTTATTCTCAAATATTTCAAGTTTTAATTTCTATTTCATTTCTGATTGGTTTAACAACATTAATCATTTTAGTAAATGCAAATATTCCGTTTTTTTCTAAAGATTCCAAATCTTTGTATTATTTCGGTGGTATTGGAACGATGAAGAAAGCTGAATTTGAATTATGTTCAAAAACACTCACAGCAAAAAAAGAATTAAAAGACTTAAGAAATCAGGTGTATACTCAGGGCAGAATCATACTTTCAAATTCAATATTCTGAGTAAATAGTCTTCGTTCCAGCCAGCTTCAAGTCTTTTGCTTTTCATTGATATTTTTTTAGAAGTTTCATTTTTTAATAAGTTTAAAGCTA
>JAKITD010000049.1 GCA_021648265.1 Flavobacteriaceae bacterium
CTTTTGCTATTTCTATTGCTATCTTTTTAGGTATTGTTGGAGGAATGGCAGCATGTGTTTATGGTGGCTTTACTAAACTTGAAGATTATATTAATGGAGTGCAACTGGATTTTGTTCCGTTTCATCTAACTTATGCCTTTATAAAAACTTTTGTTTTTGCTTTTTTACTGGCTACCATACCATCATTTCATGGTTATTATATGAAAGGTGGCGCACTGGAAGTTGGTAAAGCCAGTACAACATCTTTTGTGTGGACGAGTGTCATGATAATTCTTTTAAACTATATACTAACCCAAATGTTATTGAGCTAATGATAGAAATTAAGGACTTATACAAATCGTTTGGTGATGCTCATGTTTTAAAAGGAGTAAGTACTACGTTCGTTAAAGGAAAAACCAATCTTATTATTGGGCAAAGTGGCTCAGGAAAAACCGTTCTTTTAAAATGTTTATTAGGATTATTCGATTACGAAAAAGGAAGCATTTCTTATGATGGTAAAATCTACTCGCAATTATCCGACAATCAAAAACGTGATTTGCGAGCTGAAATAGGAATGCTGTTTCAAGGAGGTGCTTTATTTGATTCTATGACCATTGCCGAAAATGTAATGTTCCCTTTACGAATGTTTACCAAACAAAGTAAAAGCGAAATGGAAGATCGTGTAAACTTTGTTTTAAAACGTGTAAACCTAGCCGATGCTCATGACAAAATGCCAAGTGAAGCTTCTGGTGGAATGCAAAAACGTGTTGCCATTGCAAGAGCTATTGTAAATAATCCAAAATATTTATTTTGCGATGAACCCAATTCTGGACTCGACCCAAAAACTGCAATTGTTATCGATAACCTAATACAAGAAATAACTGACGAATACAATATTACAACGGTTATTAACTCTCACGATATGAATTCGGTAATGGAAATTGGTGAAACAATTATTTTTTTAAAAGACGGTTACAAAGCTTGGGAAGGCTCTAAAGAAACCATTTTTAAAACCGATAACGAAGTCGTTACAGACTTTGTTTATTCTTCTAATTTAATGAAAAAAGTACGACAAATGTATATTGAGGAGAAGCAATAGTACGACTTTTTAAAAAGTTCGTTTAACGCTTTGTTAGCCTTTCGTTATTTGTTTTTTATTAATTCTGAATCAATTAAATCAATAAGTTTTTCGCTCATAAGAATCATATTCTTATATTCATCAACAAGCTTTTTATTATTAAAAATAGAAAGTACAAAGCCATTTTTAAATGTTTGGTTTTTTAATAATAATTCAATCTTTTCTTTTGAGAGCTCTGTTCTAACTCCTT
The DNA here is from genome assembly GCA_021648265.1 of Flavobacteriaceae bacterium. Lineage (GTDB taxonomy): Bacteria > Bacteroidota > Bacteroidia > Flavobacteriales > Flavobacteriaceae > Marifrigoribacter. The sequence goes on from JAKITD010000049.1 coordinate 1,308, forward strand.
CCGTTCCATTTGATACTTGAAAAGTATAGTTTGAAATATCTGATTCAAGGTCTGCAATGCTAAAATATATAGGGTAAATGTAATTTTCAAAATCATATTGCATATGAGTCTCCAAAACGGATATTTGCTTGTAACCCAATTGTGAATTTATAAGCATATTCTTAATTGAATCATTGGAAATAATAGCTAGGTTTCCTGAATTTATTAATTCTCGATAAGTATTATCATTCTTTTTGAAAGGATACCAAATCTGTACATTTAAACTATTAAAATTAAATTCATCTAGAATGATTTCTTTGTTATTATTAATAAAATCAAGGACAGTTTCAGCAGAACTTACAGATGTTTCTCTGGTTGTAATATATGTTTTGAGTTCGATTAAATTAAGATTCAAGTCAGATTTTATACCTGATAAATAGTTAAGTTCCTTTATTCTAGTTTTACGTTCTCCGTTATTATTATTTATTGCCAAAGCAATTAAAATTCCAATCACTACAAGTATAATTTCACCGATTGCGTAAAGTAAATACTTGCTTACCTTGTTTTCTTTAATCATATTTTGTCTAATTTTTCTAAAGAATTTTATCATTTATCGAATCAGTTTTTTAATGAAGGCTAACGGTTTGTTGCGTGTTTAAGCACCTAATTTAGCAAATACAAACCAAATAGAAAATCCGCGAGGATTTTCGTAAGTAAGCTTGCATCAGCAATTAATTTTATACGGTGTTGTAAGTAGGGCTTTATTTTATTTTCAATGCAATATTTTCGTGAACCCATTTCACTTCATCTTTCGGTTCAATTTCTCCAACTTTACTACTACATCTGCTAAATGTTGCTGCTGGAAAGTCGTAAGGTTTGCTATCGTCAAAATATGGTCCAACTACACCTAACATCCATCCATTTTCCGCAGCCCAATGTGGTTTATTTGTCATATACTTAAATACGTGATAAAACACATTATTCCCATCAAACTCAATTTTTACTTTTTCAATATGTTTTATGTCATCAGGCGTTTTGTCCAATTCAGTTGGGAATTCAAGCCAGTTAACTAATTTACTTTCAGCACCACTTTCAATCGTCAAATATTCTTTTGGGAACAGTTCCGTTTTATTATGTTCATATAGTATTTGATAAGTCAGTTCACGAGTCTTATTATCTTTTGCATATTCCAAAACTTCTTCTTTTTTTATTTCTTCTCCGTTTCCTAATTTTTTCTGAAGTGGTTTAATTCTTTCAAATCTCAACTTATAAGTTTGTGCACTTTCTTTTTTGAATGCAAAATATCTGTAAATTATAAACAGAACTATAATTCCAATTACTATTAATACTATTTTCATATTTCGTTTTTTGCCTGTTCGTTAAGATACATGGTTTACACAAGTTAAAGATTAGACTTTACACTAAATTGGTTTCTAACCTTATTGATTTTTCTTTATTTCTTAATTGTGTTTCATTAAAGAAACCTAAAAATACGTCTCTATAAAACACTTTCCAAATTCCATTGCCTAAATCTTCAATACCTACATATTTTCCCTTTAAAGCTGCTGTTAAATAGACCCAATAATAAGATTTCCATCTTATTGCTCCATTTTGAGTTACTTTTAAAACCTTCAAGTTTGAATTATAATCAAAGTTAGGGATTTTTTCAGGAAAAGGTCTAGAGGAAAAGCTATGCACCGAAGCGGGTGTTTCCATTGCTAAAGCTTCGTGTGGTCTTATATGATTATATTCTTTTACAAAGTGATTTAAACGTCTTTGCTGTGCTTTTAAATCGTAGGCAGAAGGTTTGGCACAAGCAGCCTTTAAATCGCGGTGCATACGTTCGTGCCTTCCGTTTTGTTCTGGATGTGCTGGGTCTGAAAATACAGGTGAGATTCCAAGCTCAATAAACCAGTAAGAGAGCCTAGTAAAACGTTGAATAGCTCGTACGGATCCAAAGGGACTTCCGTTGTCTGTGTGGAGTTGTTTAGGAATTCCATATTTTCTAAAAACCTTTGTAAACTCTGCCTTAGCAGATTTTAATGTTTCTTTATAATGTCCTTTTGCAGTAAATAAAAATCTGCTTTTAGAATCGGCAATGGTCAGCGGATGGCAATACACTTTATTACCCATTAAAAATTTTCCTTTGTAATCTGCACTCCAGACTTCATTACACACTTTTGGATCAAAAATAGGGTATACAGGCTTGACTCTTCTTAACCTTTTTTGAGGACATACTAAACCGTGTTTTTTTAGTATGTTGTGAACAGTAACCACCGAAGGAATCTCATTTTCTGTAAAATCGTTAAACAATAGTTTTTTGATTTTTTTAGCTCCCCAGCGTGGATATTTTTCCTTTAATTTAAGAATACCTTTAACGATATTTTCCGCTGTTGCATTTGGGTGGTTCTTTGGAGTTCTTGGCTTTTCTTTTAAACCTTCAAAACCTAGTTTTTCAAACCTATTTATTAATTTATAGGCGGTGGGTCTTGAGATTTCGAAGTTTTTACATAATTCTGTGATGGTGTATTTTCCAGTTCTCCATTCACAAATAAATTCAATTTTTTGTTCCATAGTTGTTGTTTCTTTCCAAGGCATGATAATTTGATTTTATTTCTCAAATTACAACCTAAAAAGTGTAAACTATGTCTCTTTAACTTTGTAAACGATGTCCCTTTATCGTGTCTTGTCCTAGTATAGGTTGACCATTTTTGGTTGTTCATTTGTTCAAATTTAGTAATTAATTCACGGAACATTGATAACCTTTTCTAAAAAACTCCCTTTGGGATTAGAAAAGGTTATCAACATTCCTTAAGCTGTTTTTCTTTTATATGATTTGTATGTTTGTTTATCATAGTTTAAATGCACTTCTTGAGGAGTTTTTAAATCTAAGGACCAATGCAATCTTTCGTTATTGTATATTTCTACAGCTTGCTTAACCATTTTTTGAGCAATTTCAATATTTTTAATGGTATTGATTAGTCCAAATTCATATTTTAAAATTCCGTTAATTCTTTCAGCAACAGCGTTTTCATAAGGGTCGTATTGTTGTGTTGTACTGAGAATAAAGTTTCTTTTTTCTGCAAATTCTGAGTAATCTGGGCAGCAGTATTGTATGCCTCTATCAGAATGGTGTATAATATGTTTATGGTTGTAAATCAGATTTTTATACGCCATTTCCAGGGCTTCTTTTACCAGATCAACTCTCATATTGTCATCTAGTATCCAGCCCATTAGTTTCTTTGAATATGCGTCAGTTACTAAGGCTAAATAAGCGTGCCCTCCATCAATTTTAATGTATGTAATATCGCATACTAGGACTTGTTCAGCGTGTGTTATTTCGAGTTCTTTAATCAAGTTAGGTGATTTGTAAAAGAAATGGTTTGAATCTGTTGTAATATGGAATCGTTTCGTTTTTTTGACCAAAAGTCCATAAGATCTAAGCAAATCAAATAAGGCATCTCTTCCCATTTTTATATCGTTTTTTATAAGTTCATTTTTAATGTGTTTATAGAGTTTTTTAACTCCTGTTTTGGGCATCTTACGCCTTACATTTCTAATTAATTCAAGAACAATTTTATGTTGCTTTTCTTTTATAGAATTATTTTTAAGCCTTTGGTGGTAAGCTTGTTTACTAATCCCGAAACATTGATAGACCCATTTCATTTTGAAAGGTTTTTCCTCTTTTTTTCTATCTGCTTTGCTAATGCTTCGGGCAAATACTTTTTTGATAAATGCTCTCCTGTAATATTTTCGAAATCGGCTATAATATCTTGCTGGAATTCTTTAACAAACTCCAGTTCTTCAATGCGTTCACGTAGTTTTTTAATTTCATCGTTTTTGCTCATTGCTTTGGTTTTATTATCAAAGTTACTCAACTTTTTTAACCAGTAAGCGATGGAACTACGAGATACTCCATACTTTTTGGAGGCATAATTGGCAGAAATTTGTCCGTTATTGATTTGGTCAATGATGGAAAGTTTGAGGTCAAAACTGAATTTTTGATACTCTTTTTTTCGACAGGTACTGTTTTGTGTTTTCATAAGTGACTATAATTAAATGTTTAATTTTTAGTCAACCTATTTTAGGACGAGACCTGTTGCGAAATGCACCACAACGTCTCGGCTATGCTTAGTTGCGACAATTTAACACTTAACTTTCTAAGTACAAAACCAACTTGGAAAAATCGGAGATTTTTCCAAAGTAGGACAGAACTAAGCAATTAAGTATAGCCTTTGTTGTGCAACGTTATTATTCAATTCCAAATTTTACTGTTACTGTACTCTCAATTTTAATTTTTTCAAATTCAATGTCGATTGGGTTATATTCTCTTGCTTTATAATTGGATGAATATCCACGAATTTGGATTCCTGCTACTTTTCCTTGAAGCATATTTGTTATGTTAGAATTTAAATCAGATATGTAAATGGCTTTTCCTAAATTCTGATTCAACGGTTTTAGCATAGATTCCGCTTGTATTTTTGCTTTAACAACTGCTTTTTGTTTTAGTTCAATTTTCATTTGCTCAATTTTCGAATATTCTGTTTTGGTTAAATGAACATTGGAAATTTCAGATGATTCAAGTCCGGCAATTACTTTTCCAGCAGTTTTTGCATCGTAAACTAAAAGTGTGTAGGCTTTGTTCTTTAAAACATCTTTTCCTTTTAAAAAGTAGGTTTTAAAATTACTTGTAACATCATTCAAAGTCAACTGTTTTTTTGTGTCAATTCCAAGAGCAATTAATTTTGTATTCATTCGGTTTTCAAGTTCCTCAACCGAAGTTTTCCCTCTTGTATCTTTTTCAGTTATTAGAATTGATAAATAAATTCGGTCAGGAATAACCAATGTATCGACAATTGCAGTCGTTTCCAAATAAGGTTTGTCAATAAAGTTCTTTGTTTGAGAATAACTTTGAAAAGTTATAAAAGTCAGTAATAAAATGAGTCCAATTTTTTTCATTTGTTTTTTATTTAATTTGTTCATAATTCTGATTCTATTCCAAAATTAAGATTTTATTTAATTTCATAAAAGTCAAAATGAGTAAACTACCTTTTTCAGTTAGTAAGATTGGTTGATTTTGACGATTTTTCTAATGTTGCACAACGTTTAGTATAAGAATAGTAGCGGATTTCAAGGCACAGACCTTTCAATTTTACACTACATTTTGTGCAAAAATACAACCTTTGAATTTAGCACAAAAACCGCTATTATTTTTATATTTTGTTAGCTACAGGGTTGTTCGGTCGGTTGTCAGTTGCATCTTTTCCTGTTTAGTTAGAATGCTAAAGCTCTTTTACAATTTTTGGTGAAGCGATGGCTCGTGCGAATTGTAAATGTGCTTGGAATATTAATAATCAAATTGCCACGTTATTCCAAAATATATAGTTCTAAATTGAAAATAATCAAATCGGTTAGATGAATAGTCAGCATCAAATAAAATTTGTCTTTCGTTTTTTTGATTTATTACATTATTCAATGAAACAAATGGAATTAAAGCACTTTTTTTGAATTTCATATACTTACTTATACTTAAATCAAAACGACTATAATTATTATATTGCAAACTGAACAAATCTTCACCAAAAACAGGTTCATAAAAACCTGTATTACTATCAAAAGTTGCATCTGTAATCGGATTATAATAAGTCCCTGGTCTTGCAATATATGTTAATGCCAAAGAAAATAATTTCGGATTATTATATTGTAAAGTAGTTTTTAATAAATAATCAAAATCATTTTGCCCTTTATACTCTTCATTATCAATGGTAACAGTTTGGTTTATAAATGAATTGGCTAAAGTAAATTTGAAATATTTATAAAAATTATGTTCAAAAAACAATTCTAAACCAAAAGTATTTGTTTTATCTACGGTAAAAAAGGCATCAAGTATTTGTTCACTTGTTTCATTTTTAAAATATGTAGCTGCTGTTACAAGTGTTTTTTTAAATCTATACGTATAATCTAAGGCAATTTGATTACTTGATTGCAAATTATATTTTTTTTGAAAAAAATTGGGCGTTGAATAATTGTGATACTTTCCTCCACTTAATAAAAAGGATTGCCTTTTATTCAGATTGTATTTAAGACTTAATTGCGAACTTAAATAATACGCTTGGTTTTCTACTGGAATGTTACTTCTAAAACCTGTTGATAATACAATCTTGTTATTTACATCCCATTTTGCATATAAATAAGTTTCCAAAATAGTATTAGAAATAGATGTTTCTGAATTTGAACTGGGAGAATTAGGAGATAAGGCATAAAAAAAAATTGGTGTACTATCATCAAAATTATTTTGTTGATAATCGTAAGAAACACCAAATTGAAAATCTAAATCTTCATTAAAAAACCATTTATATCCTAAAGAATTAAATAGTTGGTCTGTTTTATTTTTAGAACTTATATTGCCGAAATCAAAATTTTGTTTTGATGTATTTATGCTACTATTAAGGCTTAATACTCCACTACTTGTATAATAGTTTAAATTATTTACAGTAAAAAATCGTTTGTTTTTGGTTGTAACTTCGCCTCTGTAAGTAAACTGTTCGTTAAAGCCATTAAAATTTTCATCAATAAAATAGTTGTATGAATTAAATTCTACCTTTTTACCAATTTTTGAATGAAAATTAATACCTGCATCTTTTGTTTTAAAGTTAGAAACATTTGGAAATTGCTTCTCTTGAATACCAACAAGAGCATCCGAAAATTGATAATTCCCATAAACTTGAATAAAAGAAACATCTTCTTTAATTTTTTGAGAAATAAAAACGCCAGTACTCGCCAAACTTGCAGATAGTTGAAGTTGATTAGATTCTAAATTATTAATGGTCTGAATTTCAACCAAACCAGCACTTGTGTTTCCATACGTTAAAGGCGGATTACTCGCATAAACATACATATTATCAATGATTTCAGGATTGAATAAACTAAAAAAGCCTTGATTATTTAACTGACTTGCTCTCACAGGTTTGTAAATAGGAACGCCATTTAATATTACCCTAGACCTATCGGCAGAGCTACCTCTTAATGATGGATTTGCAGTTTCATTTGTGTTTGTGGATGCAGGAAGAGAGGTTATCGCTTTTAATGGGTCGCCTTGAGAAACAGGATTTAAGTAAACATCTAATTTATTTAACTTTACAACAGAGAATTGTTCTGATATTGGGTCACGTGCTGTTATAATTACTTCATCTAAAGACTGTGCATTTTCTTGTAAAACTATCTCCATTTTCTCATTAAAATTTATGGAGGATAATAAAACTTCTCTTATTTTATAACCAATAAAAGAAACAATCAATGTGTCGTTTTTGTCTTCTGTTTTTAAAGAAAAGTTGCCATCAAAATCTGTTGTTGTTCCTTTCTGTGGGTTTGATTTTAAGTAAATGTTTACTGCAAAAACACCTTCTCCTTTTTTATCTTTAACAATGCCTTGTATAAGATTTTGGGAGAAGCAAAAAGAAGATGTAATTACGCATAAAATAAGTAGTAAAAATCTCATTTATTTACCCACTAATTTAGATGCTAATTGATTAATGGTATAGCTTTCAGGAAACTCTTTATTCCCTTCTTGAAAATATTTTTTAGCCAATTCCCAGTTTTCTTTTTTGATATAGAGTTTGATTAGCATTTCATAAGATTCTTCTTTTCCCCAAGATGGTAAGTAATCATTTTTAATTTTTTGAGCAGGGAAAGAAATTGCTTTTAGTAAGTATTCTTCAGCTTCTTTTCCTCCTCCATATTTTTCAGGAGTATGAAAATCATTACTTGTAAAAACATAATAGGCTCTAAGGTTGGTAGAGTCTATAGCGGTAGCTCTTTTAATATTCTTTTTTATATTACTAGAAACAATCATAGCCTTCATTCCTTTAAACTGAATGCCAAACCCTTGAAGCATTGCTAAAAGAGCATAACCTTCAGAATTTTTATTTTTCATTTCTTCTAACCAATCAATGCCTTTTCCGACTTCTTTTTCTGCGGTTTCTTTATCGCCTTTTTTCAGATAATAGATTGATGAATAAAACTGTAAATAAGATTTCCAATACAAAATAATATTGTTTTTGTTGGTTGAATATAGATTTTCTAAATTTTTACTAAGCAAGTTTAATTCATTGTTGTTTTTAGCCATAAAGCTATGTCCAAAAGCATTGTAAATTTTTTCTTGAATACCCACAAGTAAAGAATCTTGCTGAATGGATTTTGTCTGTGCTTGGTAACTGACAATTTGTGATTTGTCAAAACCTGTTGTATTTCCTTTACAGGAAATAAATAATAGTGAAATAAAAAGTTATCGTATCATAGTGTTTGTGTTTTAAGTTAGTTTATAATGTAAACTAAATGGTTAAAAAAATTATTTTATATATTGTTTAATTGCATTAACATATTCTTCAAAAGCGTCTATACCTGTTTTTGTAATTTCAATTGAAGTATGTTGGTAATTGTTCAAAAAGCCTTTTTTAATAGTTATATATTTTGCTTTTGACAGTTTTTTTAATTGAACACTAATATTTCCAGAGGTAGCTTTGGTTATCTCTTTTATTTCGCTAAAATCAGTCGTTCCGTTGGTTACTAAAAATGAAATTATAGACAACCGAAGTTGAGAATGTAATAATGGATTGAGTTTTTTAAACATTTTATTTCTTCTTGAGTTGAACCATTAATATTATCCCTGGAATTAGAATAGCAATTATTGAAACAACTCCCATTAATAAAGGTTGGTAAATCCAATCGAGTTTAAAGGAAATAATAGCCGAAATATTAATAAAAACCCCAGAATAGAGTAACAATCTGCTTTTTATTGAAACTCCTGATATTATCACACCAACAGAAAGTAAAATCAAAATTACTGGTATTAAACTCTCTCTTAGTGTAGTGCCAAAGATAAAGCCTAAAACCATAATATTGATTGATAAAACAATCCACAATGCAGAAATCATCTTGCTTATTTGATTTTGTTTAGCTTTTTCCTTTTTTTTTGAAAAATAAAAGCCAGAATATATTGCCCCAACCGGCATTAATAAATAAGGATACCAACTAATACCATAGTATTCATTTTTAAGAAGTATAAACTGGCTTATTGATGCTATGGCAATTAATGCTCCCCAAAACATATAAATAAATCCGTTTTCTTCAAACTTGTTCCTAGCCTGAGTAATTACTTGAGTTATTAATTCAAGACTTTTTTCAGGTGATAATTCTTCTATTTTCATTTTCTGTAGTTTGTATTACTGTGTAAATATAAAGTAGTTTATACTATAAACCAAACAAGTGTCAAATAATTTTTTAATTAAGAAAATCACAAATGAATTTTTGTTGGATTGCACTTTGGCAACAGGCTCTTTTGTTTTTTAGCTTTGGCTTGAGCATTGGCAAAAAAAACAAATGTGCCTGTCGAGCGTTGGGCTTTTGAAAACGTGAATTTTCTGTCATCGCCTTGTAGCTAAAGCAAGTATATCAGCCGTTTCGTTTATCTATATTGACTGATATGCAGTGTTGTAAAGGTAGATGAAAAAAGTGAGAAAGTCAAGTTAATTTAACAAGACACTCTCCAAATTTTATAGCTGATCCAATGTTTAATAAAAAAAAGCTCCAGTTTCCTGAAGCTTTTTAATAGTTCTATTTTAATGGGTTTTATTTAGCTCCCCATTCTTTTAAAGATTTATTATTAAGCGCAACATAATCATCATTTCCAGCTTCTGTTGCAAGACGTAAGGATTCTTTTGCTGCCTTAATAGCTCCTTTTTTGTCACCCGATTTTGAATAGATCAACGATTGTTGTCTGTAATACCAAAAGGCTGGTTTGTCACTCATTTCAATTGCCTTATCGATCCAATTTTTAGCTTTCTCAATATCTTTGTCAGAGTTTAAATAATAAACTGCCGAAGTATAATAATCACCTGCACTTGGACCATTCATTGTGCTTTCTATACTTGCAGATACCGTTTCGTCTGTATTAAATTTAATTGGTACAGCTACGTAAACATTTTCCCAAAGCATCCCTAAGTTTGCAGAATCGTTGGTTATATCATCAAAAGTCATGGTTAAAGTTTCAATTTTCATTGACATTGGGAATATATTTGTTTTCACAACTGCTGCTACTTTAGTTTCGTCCCATTCCTTGGGGTTTCCCCAATTATTTGAATCTGAATAAAAATAAACTTCCCAAGATTGTGCATTTGGTTTTGTATAAATAGCGTACGATCCAGCTTTCAACTCTTTTCCTCCAATGGTAACAGCATCACTAAAAGTTATTTTTGTATTTGCATTTGCTCCCGTTCTCCATATTTCGTTATAAGGAACTAAACCACCAAATATTGTTCTTCCTCTCATAGATGGTCTTGAATATTCTAAAACTACCTCTGTTAAACCAACAGTCTGAACAATTTTTTGTGAAGTACTTGGCTGTGGTGTTTTAATTTGAGAATTTGCATTGAAGGTAAGCGTCAATCCAAAAAATAATAATATTAATTTTTTCATAATAAACGGTTTTATATTTTTTTAGGTTTCAACAAAACTAAACAATCGAGTTTTAAAAAATTGCTTTATATCTTAGTTTAATTAATTTTAACCTTAAGCATATTATTATTTTAATGTATTCTTGTTGTTTTTAACATATTAATTATAAGTTTATTCTTGTTAATTACCTCTTTATCGTTTTTTTGTGTATTTTTATCGATATTAAAATTATATTATTAAAATTTGCCTCGAAACCTTAATCTTATGAAAAACTATAAAAACAAGTACGAGAACAGTGAAATAATTGTAACATTTATTCCACAAAAATGCATTCATGCTGAAAAATGTGCAATAGGCTTGTCCGAAGTATTCAGATCTTCTGTTATTCCTTGGATTAACTTAGAAGCTGCTTCTACAAAAAAAATAATTTCTCAAATTAGAAAATGCCCATCAGAAGCCTTAAATTTTCGTCATAAAAAATTAATTCTTTCGGCATAAATATTTATGTATATATTTTAATAATTTACACAATTTTTATCATATTAGATTGTTTTAATAAACATAAAAAAAAACTTGAATCATGAAAAATATTGCTTCTATTTTTATCTTTACAATACTTGCATCAATCCCTGTTTTCGGACAACAAACTATAGAACAACAGTTTGATGAGTTATTAAAAAAATCAAATAACTATCAAGAGTACAAAGTCGTAAAAAAGGAAAAAATATATTCTTTAAGAAAAAATATTTCTGATTCAATTTCTAAATTAAAAGAAACCATACAAGCTTCTTCTTCAAAAATAATTGAACAACAAAGCACTATAACTACTCTTAATACTGAACTTGAACAAACTAAAAACAACCTAACTATTTCACAAGGGAAAGAAAATGGTATTTTAGTTTTAGGTGTTTTAACTAATAAAACTACTTATACGCTTATCGTTTTTATCAGTTTAGCAGTTTTAATTTTTATAATCTTTGTTTTATTTATAAAGTACAAAAGTAGTTTTTCAACCATTAAAACTACCAAGTCTAAATTAATAGAAATTGATGAAGAATTTGAAAATTTCAGACAACGTTCTTTAGAAAGAGAACAGCAAATACGCAGAAAACTTCAGGATGAAATTAATAAGAATAAATAATTGATTTTAACAACTTTCTAAACGGGTGATTTTTGCTCCTATAGCACGAAGACGCTCATCTATATTTTCGTAACCTCGATCTATCTGTTCTATATTATGAATGGTACTTGTACCTTTTGCAGAAAGCGCAGCTATTAATAAAGAAATCCCTGCACGAATATCTGGCGAAACCATCGTCGTAGCTTTTAATGAATATTCAAAATCATGACCAATAACAGTAGCTCTATGTGGATCGCATAAAATTATTTTTGCGCCCATATCGATTAATTTATCAACGAAAAACAATCGACTTTCAAACATTTTTTGGTGTATTAATATACTTCCTTTTGCTTGGGTGGAAACCACTAATACAATACTCAACAAATCGGGTGTAAATCCTGGCCATGTTGCATCTGAAACCGTTAAAATAGAACCATCTATATAACCTTGAATTTCATAACTTTTTTGAGCAGGAATAAAAATATCATCTCCCCTTTTCTCTAAAATAATACCTAATTTTCTGAAGGTATCTGGTATTAAACCTAGGTTTTCCCAACTTACATCTTTAATCGTAATTTCGCTCCTTGTCATAGCTGCTAAGCCAATCCAAGAGCCAATTTCAATCATATCTGGCAATACTCGATGTGTACAACCAGTAAGCTCTTTTACTCCTTCTATAATCAATAAATTAGAACCAATACCTGAAATATTAGCTCCCATACGCACCACCATTTTACATAATTGTTGCAAATAAGGCTCGCAGGCTGCATTGTAAATAGTTGTTTTGCCTTCAGCTAAAACAGCAGCCATCACAATGTTTGCGGTTCCAGTTACTGAAGCTTGATCTAAAAGTATATAAGATCCTTTTAAACCATTGGGAGCCTCTACACCGTAAAAACTTTCTTCTTTATTAAATCTAAAAGTGGCGCCTAGTTTTATAAAACCTTCAAAATGGGTGTCTAATCGTCGTCTTCCTATTTTATCTCCTCCTGGCTGCGGAATAAACCCTTTACCAAATCGGCTTAATAATGGACCAACAATCATTATAGAACCTCGTATAGAGCTTCCTTCTTCTTTAAACTTTTCTGATTCTAAGTAATCTAAATCAAGTTCATCAGATTGAAAAGAAAATTTTCCTTTTCCAAGTTTATTGACTTTAACCCCTAAATTCTCAAGGATTTCTATTAATTTATTGACATCACGAATGTCTGGAATGTTTTCTATCAGTACTTTTTCATCGGTAAGCAATACCGCACAAAGAATTTGAAGTGCTTCATTTTTTGCTCCTTGAGGAATAATTTCTCCTTGTAATTTGTGTCCGCCTTCTATTTGAAAAGATCCCATACTAATTAATTAAAATGTGTAACTATATAAATATAAACTTTAATTTTAAACTGATATTGATTAATAAATAGTTAATATTTCTTCCAAGTTCGTCCTTTAGTATTCTTATGGGTTTTATATACTTTCTTTGCACCATAACTCTTATTGTTTTTAAGAATTGTCATAGTATCTAGGAGTTTTTCATTGCTTTCTTTTAGGTTTAATTTACCATCTGAAAGTTCGAATAAATGATTGAAAATCACATCGTCTTCAACGGTATCTTTATTCCAATTTAAGAAACATTTTTTCATGTGATTAGCTATAGTAAGCACCAAGCCATCTTTCATTTCGCCTTCTTCCCAACCAATAGCAACATCGATCATTCGTTTAATATTGTTTCCGTAGAAACGATATTTAGGGAAATTTTGCGGATATTCTAAAGATTCTGGACGTTCTGTTAATTCTTCTCTTGAAGGAATTGGAAACGGAGAATCTACATCCAGTTTAAAATCTGAAATAATAAAAAGTTGATCCCAAAGCTTGTGCTGAAAATCGGGTACATCGCGTAAATGAGGATTCATATTCCCCATAACAGAAATGATGCTATTAGCAACTTTATTACGTTCTTCTTTTGTTTCTTTTGAAATGGCATGAGCCACCATTTTTTGAACATGTCGTCCATATTCAGGAATAATGAGCTTAGATCGCTCTGAGTTGTATTCAATGTTTTCTACCAAAATAATAAGGATAAGATTGTTGCTTATAGTCTGCAACAATATAAATTTAACTTGAAGTTTTTTTTTTAATTATTCGCAAAATACTAATTTTATAGAGAAATTACTCCTTCAATTTTAGAAACTTCCATATATTTTTCAATAACAATGTCTGGCGAATTTAATTTTACTTTTATTGACAAACTAGTGTACTTTCCTGTTTTAGAATCTCGTGTGGTTATTACAGCGTCCGTCGCATCAAAAACAGCTTCAATTTCTGCAATTTTATCCAAACTTGCTGGAATAATAAATTTATAATAATATTCTGCTGGCCAAGTTGTATCGTTAATAAGCTGCTCTTTTAACCTTTTGTAAAATTCTTCGACTTCTTTTTCAGATTTCATTATGTATTAATTAATGGTTTACAAAGATAGTGTTTCATCATCAATTTTTATTTACGTTATTTGCATAATACTTAATTTTATATGCCGAAAAAAATTGTAATTACGGGAGGACCTAGCTCTGGAAAAACGACCTTAATTTCCTATCTAGAAAAAAAAGGACACCAATGCATGCACGAAATTTCTCGTGACATTATTATTGAAGCTCAAAAACAAGGAATAGAACAACTATTCTTAACGGACCCTTTACTCTTTAGTCAAAAACTTTTGGAAGGCAGACTGAAACAATTTCAAGATACTCAAAACTTAGAAAAAAACTTTTTGTTTTATGATCGCGGATTACCAGATATTACTGCCTACATGGACTTTACAGCATCCAATTATCCTGAAGTATTCACAAAAACTTGTCAAAATAATCGCTACGATTTTGTATTTTTATTACCTCCTTGGAAAGCTATTTATCAACAAGATAACGAGCGTTATGAAACTTTTGAGGAAGCAGAAAAAATCCATCATTTTCTATTAAAATCCTATAAAAAATATGGCTATAATGTTATTGAAGTTCCTTTTGGAAAGTTAGAAAATAGAATGCAATTTATATTAAATAACCTTGAAAATTAATATTGAAAAACCCAAGAAACATACTAGAACATTATTGGGGACACCAAAACTTCTTACCGATGCAGGAAGAAATTATCACTGCGGTTTTAAACGGAAGAGACACCCTTGCTTTATTGCCTACTGGCGGTGGTAAATCGGTTTGTTTTCAAATACCATCGTTGGCTCAAGAGGGGATTTGCATCGTGGTTTCTCCCTTGGTTGCCTTAATGACCGATCAAATAAATACACTTAAAAAAAAGGGGATTAAAGCCTTAACAATTCCTGGTGGAATTTCGTTTCAAGATGTAACAATTTTATTAGAAAATGCCATTTACGGAAATTATAAATTTCTATACCTATCACCCGAAAGATTAAGTCAAGAATTGGTTCAGAATGCTATAAAACAGATGAATGTGAATTTGTTTGCAATAGACGAAGCGCATTGTATTTCGCAATGGGGAAACGACTTTAGACCCGCTTACAAAAACTGTAATATTCTTAGAGAACTTCATCCTTTAACCCCAATTATAGCATTAACTGCAACGGCAACTCCCGAAGTTGTTGGTGACATTTCGCTTCATTTGAAGCTGGAAGAAGCTGCAATTATAAAAAGTTCGTTTGTACGAAAAAACCTTTCCTATCAAGTACATTTTGAGGAAGATAAATTATACCGAATTGAGCAGCTTTTAAAGAAGAATAACGAAACGGCAATTATTTATGTGCGAAGCAGAAAAAACACTGTTGAAATCAGTAGCCATTTAAATAGTTTAGGGATATCGAGTAGTTTTTATCACGGTGGGATTTCTTCCGAAGAAAAAAAACAACGATTAGAAAATTGGCTGCAAGGTTCTATAAAAGTGATGGTTGCAACCAATGCTTTTGGTATGGGAATAGATAATCCAGACGTTCGATTTGTGTTTCACACCCAACTTCCCGAAAGTATGGAAAGTTATTTTCAGGAAGCAGGTCGCGCCGGAAGAGATGGAAATTATGCACAGGCAATTATACTTTATAACGATTACGATAAAATTTTAATCCGAAAGCAATTTATTGATGCCCGACCCAATACCGAACAATTAAAACATATTTACAGGAAGCTCAACAATTACTTTCAAATACCGTATGGAGAAGGAGAATTTACTAGTCATAGCTTCAGTTTTGCAGAATTCTGTAAACAATATAAACTTAATACTATTGTCACCTATAACGGATTAACGGCTCTGGATAGGCTTGGTATAATTCAACTTTCAAAACAATTTGGAAGGAAGTCTATTTTAAAATTTATAATCGACTCGGATAAATTAATCAAGTATTTTTCACAAAGTCCTGTTATTTCCATCATCGGAAAAACAATACTTCGGCTGTATGGCGGTATTTTTGAATCACCCACTTCTGTAAAAATAGATTTGATTGCTTCGAAAACTGGACAGAGCATTTCTAAAATAATATCCGCATTAGAAAAAATGCAACGCGAAGGCGTACTCGAATTAAACTTATACCATACCGATGCCTCCATAACTTTTATTGTTCCAAGAGAAGATGAGAAAACCATCAACATGGTTTCGAAAGAATTAGAAGCCTTAAATCAGAAAAAAAAGAATGAAGTAAAAGCAATTTTAAATTATGTAACTAATAATAAGGTATGCAGAAGTTTTCAGTTGGTAAATTATTTTGGGGAAACAACTGCCGAAAATTGCGGAATATGTTCGGTTTGTGCTTCACAAAAAACAATACCAAGTAAAAAGGAAACGATTTTAATTTCAGAAAAAATACTTCAATTATTAGAAGAATCTGAAATGACTTCACGAGTGCTTTCAGAAAAACTTACTTTTACCGAATCGAAAATTCTGAATGTTTTGCGGCATTTACAAGATTCAGAAAAAATTAAAATAAATACCAAAAACGAATACTATATAATATAATGACAGATTTGCGAATTGTTTTTATGGGAACTCCAGGTTTTGCTGTGGGAGTCCTTCAGAAATTAGTAGAAGAAGGTAAAAATATTGTTGGCGTTATTACTGCACCCGACAAACCTGCAGGTAGAGGTAGAAAATTAAGACCTTCCGCAGTAAAAGAATATGCACTTGCTCAAAACTTAACTGTTTTACAACCTACAAATCTTAAAGAGGAAGATTTTGTTTCTAAATTACAATCACTCAATGCAAACTTACAGATTGTAGTAGCCTTTAGAATGCTACCAAAAGTAGTTTGGCAACTGCCTGAATTTGGCACCTTTAATTTACACGCTTCCCTCCTGCCACAATATAGAGGAGCAGCTCCTATAAATTGGGCAATTATTAATGGGGAAGAAAAAACGGGAGTCACTACTTTTTTTATTGACGAAAAGATTGATACTGGTGCAATACTATTAAAAAAGGAAGTGCTTATTTCTGAAAGAGAAACCATTGGAACGCTTCACGATGTATTAATGAATATTGGAAGCGATTTGGTTGTTGAAACGGTACAATTAATTGAAAACGGAAAAGCAAGTACAAAAATTCAAACTCAAAGTAATACTTTAAAGGAAGCACCAAAACTTACTAAAGAAAATACTAAAATAAATTGGAACGCTTCTGTTGAAAAAATAGATGCACATATTAGAGGATTAAATCCATTTCCTGCAGCTTGGTCTTTTCTCTTTAATAATAAGGATGAACATAAAGTAAAAATTTACGATTGTGATTTTGAAATTGAAAAACACTCTTTTGAAATTGGAAAAGTATTGACTACCAAAAAAGAATTAAAAATCGCTGTAACAAATGGCTACCTTATTATTAATGAAATGCAGCTACCAGGAAAGCGAAAAATGGGCATAAAATCGCTTTTAAATGGATATGAATTTGATGAAAACTCAAAAATGATGTAAAGCCTTACTATCATTGAAATTGCAAAAAACGCTAAAAAACAGTCGGGTTTATTAACAAACTACCTAAGTTATTAACAAAAAACACGATTTTGCCTACTATTACTTGCGTGAACCGATATTCCGATTAAATTTGTAGAACAATATAATCGAAGTTTAACCAACAATTTAATTTTTAAAACGTATGAACAAATCAGATTTAATCGACGCAATGGCAGAACATGCTGGAATTACTAAAGCAGCAGCTAAAAAAGCATTAGAATGTATGCTTATTGAAATTGAAGGATCTTTACAGAAAGGAAACCGCGTTTCTTTAGTAGGTTTTGGATCTTGGTCAGTATCTAGAAGAGCTGCAAGAGACGGAAGAAACCCTCAAACAGGAGAAACTATCAAAATCAAAGCTAAAAATGTAGTGAAATTTAAAGCTGGATCAGATTTAAGTAAAAGTGTAAACTAATCTACACAAAATCAAATAAATTAGCTTCTATTCTTCATTGAATTGGAAGCTTTTTTTATGTCCAATATTTACCTCTTTTCATAAATAAGTTGTCTATCTAAAAAATAATACTTAGATTTAAGTATTGAAAAAAAAACAAAATGACCATACTAAAACCAGCTAAAGGTGTATTATTAGTTGCAGAACCGTCTATTATTGGAGATATTTCCTTTAATAGATCTGTGGTATTATTAGCCGAATACAACGAAAATGGTTCTGTTGGTTTTATTCTCAATAAACCTCTAGAATATAATTTACAAGATTTTATTCCAGAAATAGATTCTAAAATTCCAGTTTATAATGGGGGACCTGTTGAACAAGATAATTTATATTTTATCCATAAAATACCTGAACTAATACCAAATAGTATAGAAATCTCTAACGGAATTTATTGGGGTGGTGATTTTAAAAAAATAATAAACCTGCTGCAAGAAAATAAAATAGATGAATCTGAAATCCGATTTTTCCTTGGTTATTCAGGTTGGTCAAATAATCAATTAGAAGAAGAACTGGATTTACGTAGTTGGGTTATCATACACAATGATTATAAAAACAACATACTCGGAAAATCAAATGTAAATTTTTGGAAAGAAAAAATGATTGAATTTGGTGGCGATTACCTTATCTGGTCCAATGCTCCAGAAAACCCTTCTTATAATTAAAAACTATATAGACACTTTCAGAAGCAGCGGGATTTAAATAAAAAACAAGAATGAACTACCCCGAGGCAGAGCCGTCGAGGTATCAAAACAAGCTCAATTGACTTGAATGAATTTTTGTGTAATTTATTTTCGTCTGCCCTTGATTTTGTAAATATTTCTTTATCACTTCTTCATTGGCATATTGACCAACTGTATTGACATAATAACCACTTGTCCAAAACTTTCCTCCCCATAATTTATTTTTAACCTCTGGATGCAAACGAAATATTTCTTTTGCCGTAATACTTTTTACTGCTGAAATTATCTTTTTTGCCGAATTCATTGGAACACTCTGAATCAAAAAATGTGCGTGATTATCATCTAATCCTATCTCCAAAACCCTAATCTCATAACGCTCTTCAATCTTTAGACAAATTTCACGAAAAGTCTTTGAAACAGCTTCTGTCAAAACACTTCGCCTATATTTTATTGGACAAACAAAATGATACATCAATAAACTTTTATTATGCCTTTTGTTAATATGCTCACTCA
>JAKITD010000050.1 GCA_021648265.1 Flavobacteriaceae bacterium
GGTCTTATCTATGAAATGTTTATTGTTAGTTGGCTTGTTTATCTTATTAATTCCAAGATATACCTATGCTCAGGCAGACTCTTTAAACACAAAAAAACTAACATTTACAGGCGATTTTAGGTTTAGAATTGAACAAGACTGGAATACCAAAAAATCAGACGAAACTTATTATGGTGATCGCTCTAGGTTGCGTTATCGGTTACGGTTTGGAGCTACCTATCAATTTAATGAATGGGCTGAATTTGGTACAAGAATTAGAACAGGTTATCGCGAAAAACAACAAGATCCTCAAATTACATTAGGAGATGGCTTTAACGAATTTGGCAACATACCTATTGGTTTTGAAAAACTTTATTTTAAAACAAAATACAAGAAGTTTTCTGGTTGGTTAGGAAAAAACACCTTCCCTTTTAAAAAGCAAAACGAATTGTTTTGGAGCGATAATGTCTATCCTGATGGAGTTTTTGTGAGTGTGAACTTTAAAAACGACACTCCTTTATTAGAAAATTTAAAAATCAATACAGGGCATTTTATTATGTTTTCATCTGGCGGAAACTTTAGTCAAGATCAATATTTTCAAGGAATTCAAGTGGTTACAAATCATTTTAAAAACCGATTAATATTGTTTCCTTCGTTTTACTATTTCAATAAAATGCCAAATATTCCAGACGGAAACGAAACGTTTTATTTTGACTATTCTATATTTCATTTAGGTTCAGCGATTACTATTGCTGAGAAGCCTTTTATAAAGGCAGAGATAGATTATTACCATAACTTTAAAAGCTTTAATCAAAACGATTCTATTCCACAACAAATCAAAAATCAAAAAAATGGTCTAGTTGCTTCCTTAGGAATTGGAAAACTTAAAAAACGAGGTGATTGGAAAGTTTCCACCACTTTTACTTATTTAGAAAAATATGCGATTGTCGATTTTTTAGCACAAAACGATTGGACTCGTTGGGATTATTCTTCACAAGGATCTCCAGATGGAAGGCTAAGTAATTTTAAAGGAATTGAGGTTTTTGTGGGTTATTTGATTCATAAAAATTTTAAAATTAATGCCCGATATTTTATCGTAGAACAATTGATTCCTTTGGGCGCTTCAAAAGAAACAGGAAACCGTATTCGATTGGATCTTGATATTGGTTTTTAATATTTCTTTATGTACATTAACCTCTTATTAAAAACAATCTCAAAATTATGAAAAAAATAATATTTTCATTACTTATTAGCTTTATTAGTTACTCTTCTTTTGGTCAAGTTTTTAAAATTCAACCCTATTTACAAAATGCAGAACCGAACTCTATTTATATATTATGGGAAACTGATTTTGGAGAAGAAAGTGTTGTTGAGTGGGGGCTTACAAACGCATTAGGGTTTACAGGCTCTGGAGGTGCTGTTCAAACTACTGGGGCTGCAAGACTACACGAGGTTAAATTAGATAATCTTAATCGATTTACAACTTATTATTATAGAGTAAAAACCAATACAACTTATTCTAATATATTTAGTTTTAAAACTCCTCCATTTGCATCAGACAATGAAGATTTTAGAATTATAGCAATGAGTGATATGCAAAGGGATGGAAGTAACCCGAATAAATATTCAGAAATTATTAATGATGGAATTATTGCTTTTTTAGAGGATGAAGTTGGTGGCGAACTTACAGATAATTTAGCCCTTGTAATGATTCCTGGAGATTTAGTTAATAATGGAAATGATTTAAATCAATGGGTAGATCAGTTTTTTCTTCCTTCACAAAACTTATATAATCAGGTGCCTTTTTATTCTGTTTTAGGAAACCATGAAAATAATAGTAATTATTATTTTATGTATGTTAACCTTCCTGAAAACGGAAGTCCTGGTCTTGAAGAACATTGGTGGTATAAAGATTATGGAAACGTAAGAATTATTGGATTAGATTCCAATGGTGCATACACAACACAACAACAATTAGATTGGCTAGAGAACCTTTTAAATACAACCTGTTCGGATTCATCAATAAATTTTGTTTTTGCCCAACTACATCACCCTTTTAAATCAGAGCTTTGGACTCCTGGAGAGTTAAACTACACGGGGGAAGTTATTTCTTTACTTGAAAATTTCACTACAAATTGCGAAAAACCAAGTATTCATTTTTTTGGTCACACTCACGGATATTCAAGAGGACAATCTCGAGATCATAAGCATGTAATGATAAATGTTGCCACTTCTGGTGGAGCAATAGATCATTGGGGAGAATACCCTCAATTTGATTACGATGAGTTTACAAAATCTCAAGACGAATGGGGGTTTGTTTCGGTAGAAGTTATAAATGATAGTGACCCTCGATTTATTGTAAAAAGAATTAGTAGAGGAAACGAAGAAAATTTTAGAGATAATGAAATTACAGATAGTTTAACTATTAGATTAAATTCATATTTAATTAATGCTCCATTAGGTTTGTTTCCAAATAATGAGGAAGTAAACCCAGAGTGTGTTATATTAAAAGCTAACGTGTTTTCTTCGGAAGAAACAGGAGCATTTCATGGGCAAAGCCATTGGCAAATAGCTAATGATTGTGATTTTTCAAATCCGATTGCTGAAAGTTGGAAAAATTTTGAAAATTATTATTTCGAAGAAAACACACAAGAAGATGACGATTTAACTGATGAAAAATTTGAAGGATTAACCGAAAATAATTCATATTGCTGGAGGGTACGTTATCGAGACAGAGAATTAAATTGGAGCGACTGGTCAACGCCATTATCTTTTACAACTAGTGAATCACCCTATTCTGATAATCTTCTTGAAAACTCAGGTGCTGAAAACGATTTAAATCAATGGAATGTTATAGAAGGTGTTGTAGAAGCTTTAACAGATGGAGAATGTAACGGTACAAATCCAAATTCTGGCAACAAATATTTTGCTGTAGGAGGCCTTTGTGAAGAAAGCCCTTTTGCGCGTTGTGTTCAAAATGTAGATGTAAGTAGTTTTTCGTCTTTTATAGATGCTGGAGGATATCAATTAAATTTTGGAGGATATCTTTCTAATTATAGCGGAAGTGATTTACCCGAAATAAGGTGCTTATTTTTAGATGAAAACGGCATTAATATTGGGTCAACAGAAAATTTTTCATCTTTAAGTAGTTCTTGGTTTTTTATTAATGAACTTGAAGAAATTCCAATTTCAACAAGGACTATTCAAATGGAACTTACAGGAACCAGAAACTCTGGTGTTGATAACGATTCTTACTTTGACGATTTATTTATAAAGGTTGGTGAATTGTCCGAAAATTGTAGTCAAATATTAGCAATTAACAACGTTAGTATTACTCCAACATTAAAAGTAATTCCAAATCCTTGGGTTTCAGAAGTGGAAATATTGCTTCCAAAAAGCTTACTAACAAATATAACTTTAGAATTAAGTAATTCTTTAGGACAAAAAATTAATAGTAATTTTGAATATAAAAACAATTCTTTGATAATTAAAAGAGGTTCACTTAAAACTGGGGTTTACTTTTTTGTAATTAAACAAGAAGGCTCTAATGTCGGAAAAGGTAAATTTATAGTAAAGTAACTATTCATATTTATTACATTTACTTCCATGAATTTCCGTTTTCCTAAATCTGAAAAACTTAAAAGCAGAAAAACGATAGAACTTCTTTTTTCTGAAGGAAAATCGATGACCAAATTCCCTATAAAAGCATTTATACTTCCTCTTGAAAATGCTGAAAATACTCAAGCGGGATTTGCGGTTCCGAAACGAAATTTTAAAAGCGCGGTGGACCGAAATCGCATTAAAAGACAACTGCGAGAAGCGTACCGACTTCAAAAACATTTGTTAAAAAATGAGAGTGGTCTGAAGTTTGCAATCTTCTTTTTATATATTGGTAAGGAAAAATTGCCCTATTCAAAAATTGAAACCGTAATGAACTCCTTGATTAAAAAAATGTAAGATGAAAAAACTTGGAATTTTATTGGTATTCGGAATTTTATTGGCTTGTAACGAAAACAACATAGGAAACGGATTAAGGGATTTAGAGTCTGATGGTTTAGGAAGGGTGTTTTCTCCTTCTCCTGATGCTGAAACATACAAATTAGAAGAAACAATTGTTGAAAGAGATGATATGAATCCTTCGCCAATTGTTCAAGAACAAAAAATTATAAAAACCGCAAATCTTACTTTTGAAACCAAAATAATTGAGAAAACACATCAAAAAATTGTAAGCCTTGCAAGACAATACAGTGGCTTTATTCAAAATGATAATTCAGGAAAAGATTATGGTCGTGAATACATTCAGATGACAGTTCGGGTTCCTTCTGAAAAGTTTCAACCGTTTTTGGAAGGTATTTCTGAAGGCGTTAGTTATTTTGATCAGAAGCAAATTTCACAGAAAGATGTTACCGAAGAATTCGTAGATATTAACGCCCGTTTAAAAGCAAAACGAAAACTTGAAAACCGGTATTTAGAGCTGCTTCAAAAAGCAAAAAATGTTAAAGAAATGTTGGAAATTGAACGCAACCTTTCTATTATTAGAGAAGAAATTGAAGCTAAAGAAGGACGTTTAAAATTCCTTCAGAACAAAGTGTCGTTAAGCACTTTTTACATCGAGTTTTATAAAACTTCAGAAGTTAAAAGCGAAACCATTTCTTATGGTCAAAAAATTAACAATGCTTTAAAAGGAGGTTGGAACGGAATCTCAGTTTTCTTCCTTGGAATACTCTATTTATGGCCATTTATTAGTCTTCTATTTATTAGTCTATTTTTAATTAGAAGGTATCTTAAAAAACGAAAAAACAAATGAAAAAGAAATTATTAGTTCCTATTCTTGCACTCGGTATTTTATTTACAACCGTAAGTTTTAAAGGAGATTTTTTTGAAATCGCCAAGCAAATTGAAATATTCACCACGCTTTTTAAAGAGTTGAATATGAATTACGTAGATGAAACTACACCTTCAGATTTAATGAATAAAGCAATAAAAGGGATGCTAGCAGATCTTGATCCCTACACGGTTTACTGGAACGAACAAGAGGTAGAAGATGCCCGCATCAACAACTCTGGGATGTACACAGGCATTGGTGCAACGGTTAGAAATAAAGATAAAAAAATGATTATTATTGAGCCATTTAAAGGTTTTCCTGCCGATAAAGCTGGACTTAAATCGGGTGATCAAATAATAAAAATAGGAGATATTACCATTTCAGATTTTGAAGGAGATGCTTCAGAATTATTAAAAGGTGCTTCAGATTCTAATATAAATATTTCTTATTTACGTCAAGGAAAAACAGAAAAAACAACACTAACTCGAGGGGCGATAGATGTTCATGCGGTTCCTTTTTATAAGTTGATAAATGGCAATGTAGGTTATATTGTGTTATCAAAATTCAACCGTAAAACCACTCTCGAAACCAAAGCTGCTCTCGAAGATTTAAAAAACCAAGGAGCCACCAAAATTATATTAGACTTACGCGGAAATCCTGGTGGTTTATTAACCGAAGCTATAAATATTGTTAATCTTTTTGTGCCAAAAGGTGAATCGATTGTAACTACAAAATCGGTTATAAAAAAATACAATAAAACCTATAAAACTTCAAAACAACCTATTGACACAGAGATTCCTTTGGTGGTTTTGGTAAATGGTCGTAGCGCATCGGCAAGTGAGATTGTTTCTGGAGGTTTACAAGACCTAGATCGTGCTGTTATTATTGGCGCACGTAGTTTTGGAAAAGGGCTCGTACAGCGCCCAAAACCCCTAACCTATGGCACACAGCTTAAAGTTACTATTTCACGCTACTATACACCAAGTGGTCGTTGTATTCAAGCCTTAGATTATTGGAATCGTGATGAAAATGGAGATCCAATTCGGGTGGAAGCAAAAGAGTATAGTGCTTTTAAAACCAAAGGAGGAAGAACGGTTTATGATGGCGGAGGAATTATGCCAGATATAGAATTGGAAACAGGGAAATTCAGTCCGATTACCACGGCATTACTAAAAGACGAAGCGATATTCGATTATGCAACCGATTATTATTATTCACATACATTAGAAAACTGGAAGGATTTTTCGTTTACTGAAAGTGATTTTCAAAAATTTCTTCAGTATTTAAAAACCAATAATTTTGAATACGAAACAGAAACAGAAAAGGAATTCGAAAAAGCTCTTCGGAAAGCAAAAACAGAAAAATTAGATAAAGAAATTTTAGCGAGTTATACCCAATTAATGAACTCGGTAGATACTGCAAAAGAAAAAGCTTTAGAGGATAAAAAACACGAAATTATTACCTTACTAAGCGATGAAATTTTAAAACGTTATTTTTATCGTGACGGAATGTATAATTATCATTTAACACATAGCCCTGAGATTTTAAAAGCACTAGAATTGCTTGATAACCCTAAAAAACACAATGCAATTTTAAAATAAGTTTAGTTGTTTTAAAACTAGTTGTTTTTTAGTTAAAAAGCTCTAAGAAAATCTTTTTATTATTTCTAGAAATTGGTACTCTTTGATTGTTTTCTAAAATAATATACCCTTCATTAATAAAATGACTAACCTTATCAATTTGAATAATATGAGATTTATGACATTTAAAGAATAAATTAGGATTGAGTTTTTTTTTAAATTTTCCTAAATTATAAGAACTTACTATTTCTTCACCTGAGGCTAAATGAAACTTTGTATACCCTTCATATCCTTCTAAATGAAAAATATCTTTTTGTGATATAAAAGACATTCCTGTTTGGGTAGGAACAACAATTTTATTACTATTAACTAAGGTCTTAGAAAGAAGTTTTATTAAATTAGTTTGGCTATCTATATTCTTTTTTTTCTTAATTATATTTATAGCCTTTGTTACAACAATAGTTAAATCTTCTGAGTCCACAGGTTTTAATATATAACCTACAGCAGAAGATTCTAAGGCATTTATAGCAAACTCATTATATGCAGTAACAAAAATTATTTGAAAATCAACCTTTTTTAGTTTTGCTAATAATTCAAACCCAGTAATTCTTGGCATTTGAATATCTAAAAAAACTAAATCGGGTTGAGAATGCTGTAAATATTTTATAGCATCTTCAGGTTGTTGAAAAGTAGAAATTATTTCGATTTCTGGAATATTTTTTACAAGCTTTTGTTGTAAGCCTTTTAATGCCGAAAATTCATCATCTACTAATATTGCTGTAACTTTAGAGGTCATTTTTTAGTTATTATTGTAAAAGTAACTTTTGTTCCTATATTTTTATTACCTACAAAAGCTTCGCTTATTGTGTGTTTTATTATCCATTTATTGGCTTGATTTAAAAAATATATTCTATCTTGTAATACTCCTGAAGATTTTAGATTATCCGTTTCATCTCTATGGGTTTTACAATATCCCACTCCATCATCTATAATAATAACCTTTAGTTTGTCTTCATTGAGCCTTAAAAACTCAATGGTAATTTTTCCGTTCTCTAATTTATTAAAAATTCCGTGATTTACTGCATTTTCAACAATAGGTTGAAGCAACATAGTTGGGATTATAGTTGTTTTTGTATTTATTTTTGGGTCTATTGTAATTGTAAAAGTAAATTTATCTCTAAATCTCAATTTTTCAATTTCTAAATAATTTGTTAGGAGTTTAATTTCTTCAGAAAGGTGTATTTCTTCTTCTTTAGAAAGTTCAAAAAATCGCCTAATAAGCTTTGAAAACTTAACGAGATATTTGTCTGAAGTTTCCAAATCATTTTCATTTATATAATATTGGATAGCTGCTAATGAATTAAAAACAAAATGAGGATTCAACTGGCTTCGCAATGCTTTTAATTGAATTTGAGCTAGCTGTTTTTCTTGAATTATTTTTTGATTTTTTGATTGTTGAATTTTTTTACTTAATAACCAAGATAGCACGCCTACTAATAGAGCGAAAAATATGAAAATTCCTGCTTTAAAGTAAACTGTTTGCCACCAAAGTGGTTCAATAGTAAAATGTAGTTTTTTTTGTTTATCCCCTTTTTTAATTAATAATGTATAATTATTAGGCGTAAGGTTTGAAAACTCAATGTTGGGAGAAGTTGAAGATGTCCAATTTTTTTGAACTGGAGAAAGTTTATATTTATAATTAAAATAATTATTTTCTGCATAATCTATGGTTGCTATTTGAGTAACCAAACGGCTATTAGATGAGTATTTCACCTTTTTTAAATTGGTGATAGTAAGGGTGTCGTATACCACTTTGTCAAAATATATATCTAAAAAAAGGGTGGTGTTTTTGTGTGGTTTTGAGAGTACTGAAATTCCTGAATTAGAACTCACAAAAAGTTGCTTATCCTTTACCACAACATCATTACATAAATTAGTATGTAAGCCATCTTGTGTGGTGTATTTTTTTTTGAATTTATATCCAGTGCTAGACAAACTATATTCCCAAACGCCTTTATTTGTAGCTAAATATAATTCTTCTCCCTTTGCAAAGGCAGATTGAACAGACAAAAACTCTGATTTTTCAAGTAGTGTGGTGGTATTTATATCTGAAGTATAGACTCCAAATCCATCGGTACAAACAATGAGGTTGTCTTTATGTTTTATAAGTTTTAGTATCGGTTTTTTTATTTTTGTTATCGGCACTATTGTGTCGTTTTTAACCTCCTTTATACCATTAGAGGTTCCTATTATTAGCTTTTTTTTATAGGTAATAATATCTCTTATTCCACTTTGACTAATATGTTTTTTTATTTTTAGAGTTTTAGAATCTAAAACATTTAATCCAAAAGAAATAAATCCGTAAAGATTTCCTTTAAAATATACAAGGTCTCTGGTTAAAGCATTATTGATATTATCGTATTTTATTTGTTTGTTTTTTGATACAGAATGTATTGTTTCTGAAGAAATAAAGTACTTTGTTTGAAGTGAATCTATCGCAACGATATTATACAAAAAGGAATGGTCTTGAATTGAGTATAGAAAGGTTTTTTTTTCTTCATCATATTTAACAAATCCTTTTTCAAAAACAGTAACCCACAAATCATTATTTATAATTTGCATGCGCCCCACTTTTTTATTTGGGAAATATATTTTTACTTGTTTTTTATTTCTTGATAAAAAGTAAACACCTCCCGAAATAGTAGCTAACCATACATTTTCTTGTTTATCTATAAATGAGGCATGCGATTTAATATAGTTCGGAGTTTTTATGTTTTTTAAAGTGTAATTTGGGTTAAGTATTGCTAAAAAGTTTTCAGCTGTAAAAATAATTTGATTATTAGCATAAATATATCGTGTATATTGTTTACGCTCAGAAAGCGAAATGTTTCTAAGTTGAAAATTGTTATTGTTAAATAATAAAATATTTTTTTTTGTAATCCAACAAAACAAACTGTCATTAATTTGCCCATAATAAACAATATTCTCGCTTAATTTGGGCTCTCTTATTTTTTTTCTCAGCTTCTTGTTTTTATCGAAAACAAAAAGAGTCTTAGTTTTAAGGTTAATTTCTAATTGTAAAATACTATCATGCTCAATAAAATATGTATTATAATCAGTGTTTTTTGAAAATTGAGAAGTTATTTTTTTTTCTTTCCATTTATTGTCTTTAAAAAATATATAGTTTTCAGCATCCACAAAACTAACTTTATTGTGGCTTTGATTAATCGAAAATGGATATAATATAGCGTCTTTGTTTTTAAATTTATAAACGGTATCGTTTTTAATATATCCTAATGCAGAAGCCTTAGAGAAATACCAAACTTTATTATCTGGTGTTATGCGTATGTCCCAAATATCATTGGTTGGCAACCCTTCTTTGGTTGTAAAGGTTTTAAATTGGTTTCCATTGTATTTTACTAGACCTCTATCTGTTAAAAACCAAATAAATCCTTGGTGGTCTTGAGTTATTCGGTACACATGCTCACTAGGAAGACCCTCTTTTGAAGTAATTTGCGTATATTGTTGTGAAAATGTAACTCCCCATATCATCATTGAAAAAAGTATGATATAGGGAGTTTTTTTAATCACAAATAATTAAAGATTGGTTAGTCAACAAAGTTAGTATTAATCAAGGATAACTCCTAATGCCCCTTCATAATGACCGTAAATAGATATACCGTTTTGATCTAAAAATGTATAATCTATATTTGCAGTTCCTGTTTGAGTTATTATATCAAAAGTATAGCTGTTAATAACTATAAATGGTCCATTTATACCAGGTGTATGCACTATAGTGTCTGGGTCATTATCGTCCCCATAACCAAACTCAGTACCATTAATAATAAGAGGATTATTAAATGGCAATATATTCCCTTCATGTAAAATAACAGAATCAGACGGTCCTCCTGTGTACATAAAACCTGTATCAATAGTTGGGTATGGGGTTGAGATATTAGGGTTTAATTCTTCTGTTAGGTTATAAAAAACCAAATTTGTTAAATCTAAGCTAAACAAATAATCGTTTGTGTTTCCTTCATAATGATTTATATTATCAAGCATTAATCCATTGGTAAAAAAGAAATTTATCTCACTTTGGTTGTCTTCATCAAACTCAATATACGCATTGGGTGTCTCAAAAAATGTGTCATTAAAAATAAATCCATTATCAGCAGGAAAAGGATTACAAATATTATCCTCGTCAACTTGTCCATCACAGTTATTATCTATCTCGTCACAAATTTCTTCTGCTCCTGGAAAAACTGTTTCGTTATTATCATCACAATCTGTATTGTCTAAAACATAACCCACAGGTGGATCGCATGCGTGGTTTGTTATTACTTCTTCCGGGTTTCCATAACCGTCACCATCAGTATCTTTATACCAAGATTGTTCATCACACCACTCTTCATCTCCTCCGCAACTTGAGCCTATTATAGAAATTGCAAAAACAAGTAATAGAATAGGTAAAATAGTTTTAAAAAAATTGATTTTCATAAATATATAGTTTTAATTAATAATTTCGTCTATAACAACACAAAACTCGGTTTCTAAACCAGAATCTGTAATATCAAACCTAAACTCTTCACCAATAGCAGTTCCGGCACGTTGACAGATTACATTAACGGTTGTTTCTTGACCATCGTTTACAAGCATTAAATACCCAATTCCAGTATCACCTTCATTAATGACATTAGTTACAAATAACACGAAATTACCGCTTGAGCTTTCTCCAGCTATTTCTACTCCTGGTGCACCGTAAGGTCCATTAGACGCATTAGGAAAAAACTGTGTATTTAAGTTGGTTTCCGAAATAAGTATTTGGTTATTATTGTTATTATCTTCATACGTAAACCCTGCATATTCACATTGGTCGTCATTTGCAGAAGGGTCGTTATCGTTGTCGCAACTTATTGAAATAAATAAAAAAATAGATAGGGTTAAGGATATAAATAATAAGTTTTTTATTTTCTTTCTCATCGTTTTAAAATTTTGATTTTATAATAAACCATATAGGTTACTATAATTAATACTAAGGCTATTAATTGAGAATGAGAGATGTACCTATTCAACACAAAACCTCGTTCGTCCCCTCTAAAAAGCTCTAAAAAGCTTCGAGCAATAGCGTATAAAATGATATAAATTAAAAATAGCTGCCCTTTAAATTGCTGTTTTTTCTTAATGTAAAAAAGAATTGCCATAATTATTAACAGAACGAATATTTCATATAATTGTGAGGGATGTACTTTTATTCCAGATGTCTTCGGAAAGGCTATACCTGTAAATACATTTGTCGGTTTTCCGTAGCAACAACCTCCAAAAAAACACCCTAATCGCCCTATTGAGTGTACAATAAGCGTAGTAAAAGCTAAAATATCTAGCATAGGTAAAACAGAAATTTTATGTTTTTTTAAATACCAAATAATAATCGGTATGATAAAAATAAACGAACCGTAAAAAACAAACCCTCCTGAAAAATTTTCTAACATTAGCTTCGGATTTGAAAAAAAATATACAGGTTTCTCCAAATAAAAAAATAATTTTCCTCCAACAAAACCAGCAAGAAATACTAGGTAAAAGAAATTATTTGACAAATTAATACCATCAAGCTCTTTTTTTGCTCTCCATTTGGTATAAATTGAAGCTACTATTGTGCCTACAATGATGCAAAAAGCATAAGTGTATATTGTTAATTCTCCTATATGAAAAAGTTGGGGATACATCCAAATACATTATTAAATAAAAATCAAATATAATTTGATGTGTAGTATAAAAAAACACGTATTTAATAAACGGTTGAAACCATAGTATTACCTGTTTGTTTCATTAAATGAATGGTAATACTATATTTAAATAATTATTTTATTGTATTTTAGTATCAACTTTTTATTGATTTATACTATAAATGCAAGAATTTCTAAATTATTTTAATCACCTTCCAATCTGGATTAAAGGTGGTTGGGTGTTATTTTTTATAACTTTTTTTTGGATAGTTGAAGGATATTATTCTTTCTATTTACAACCTTATAAAAAATGGAAACACGCAAAAACCAATTTTATTTTATTGCTTTTAGTTTTAATTATTAACTCTATTTTTGGAGTTATTCTTCTAAAAGTAGATACTTGGTTAGGTACTTCAAATTTTGGATTATTAAATATGTTTGAGGCATCGCTTTGGGTGAAGCTTTTAATTTCAATTTTAGTGTTGGATTTTACCTCACAATATTTCGTTCATTTTTTATTGCATAAAGTCCGTTGGATGTGGCGATTACACATTGTTCATCACACCGATCAACATGTAGATGTCACTACAGGAACTCGACACCACCCGTTGGATTTTTTAATTCGGGAAACCTTTGCTTTATGCGTGGTAGTTTTAATGGGAATGCCAATTTCGTTTTACTTTTTATATCGTATGATTACCATTCCGTTTACCTATTTTAATCACGCAGATATTTCATTGCCGTTATGGTTAGATAAAGGCTTGAGTTATGTAATTGTTTCGCCAAACATGCATAAATTTCATCATCATTATGAACTTCCTTGGACAGATAGCAACTACGGAAATGTTCTGTCCATCTGGGATCGGATTTTTGGAACTTTTACTTACGGCGACCCTTCAAAAATTGTATATGGTTTAGACTCTTCCAATCATACCGACGATGAAGATGTAATGTTTCAGTTAAAAATTCCTTTTAGTGATGAAGTAAAATCTATTGAGGAATAGCTAATATGGTTTCTGTAACTTTTGTAACCGCTATTAAAATGGAAATCATTTAAATTTGCTGAAAATTAAATATTTAAATTTAAAAATTATGAGTTATTATTTCAATAAAGTGATTAGTACTAAAAATTTTGATGAAGCGATAGAACAAGTAACCGCAGCGTTAAAAGTAGAAGGTTTTGGTGTATTAACAGACATCAATATTCAAAAAGCATTTAAAGAAAAAATTGATGTAGATTTTAAAAAATATAGAATTTTAGGAGCTTGTAATCCTGGATATGCACATAAAGCGTTGTTGGCTGAAGATAAAATTGGGGTGTTTTTACCTTGTAACGTAATTGTTGAAGAGCATGACAATGGTGATATTGAAGTTTCTACGGTAGATCCTATCGCTTCTATGAGCTCGATTGAAAATGAAAATTTAGGAGAATTTGCAATCGAAGTTCAAGGGAAAATGAAAGCGGTTATTGCTGCTTTAAAATAAAAAAAAATATTACTGAAGCTTCAAAAAGGTATTCCTACTTTTTTGAAGCTTTTTTAGTAACTTGCAGTTCATCAAAAAACTAATTAATATGGTTCTTACTACTAATATGATACTGACTACCACCGAAAAAATTCCGAATAAAGAAATAGTAGAAATCCTTGGAGTTGCCAGAGGCAGTACTGTTAGAGCTAGAAATGTAGGTCGCGATATTTTCGCAGGATTTAAAAGTTTAATTGGAGGAGAAATTAGTGAATACACTCAACTTCAAGCACAATCCCGCGAACAGGCAATGTCTAGAATGTGTAGCGATGCCGAACGAATGGGAGCCGATGCTATTTTAAATATTAGATTAACAACGTCAATGGTGATGCAAGGTGCTTCTGAGATTTTAGCTTATGGGACTGCTGTGAAGTTGAAGTAAATTTTTAAACTTTGTTGGTGTTTTTATGAGATAAATCGCTTAAAAAAAGGCTCGTTATGACATAATAATTCGTGGAATTAGTGTCTTTTTTTAAAAACTCCGTGTAACAACGTTTAATTTCTCAACATAGCAATATGAGGAATCCCATCTTCTAAATATCCTTTACCTATATTTTTAAATCCGAGTTGGTTGTAGAATTTATTTAAATAAACCTGTGCAGAAATCTTGATGATTTTGGTATTAAAATGTGTTTCAATGGCTTTTATAGAAGCTTCCATAATAACGTTTCCGTACTTGTATTTTCTTTCTGATTCTTTTACAACAACCCTTCCGATAGACGCTTCTTTAAAATAATCTCCTTGATTAAAACATCGGGTATAAGCAATTATTTTTTCATCTTTAACTCCTAAAATATGAAGTGCTTTTTCGTCTTTTCCGTCGATATCTTGATAGACACAATCTTGTTCTACTACAAAAACTTCAGAACGTAATTGTAATATTTCGTACAATTCATTTAGACTTAATTCTTTAAAATTTTTGATTTGTATTTTCATTGGTTAATTGCTGCTATAACTTATTTTAATTTAGAGATTCTTCACTCCGTAAACTCAGTTCTGAATGACAAATTAATCTTGAATAATAAGATCCTTTGGGTCGGGTTTGTTAAATTCAGGTTGAAGATAAATATGATTTATTTTAAACTTTTTAAAAAGCATTTCTTCAATTTTTTCTGAAATAACATCAAATTCAGAGAGTTTAATATCTTCACAAAATTCAACGTGTGCTTCTAAATGTATTTCATCATCGTTTAATTGCCAAACGTGAATATGATGTATATTTCGTACTTCAGAAAACTCAACTACTGAAGCACTAATTTTTTCTAAATTAATATCATCTGGAGTAAATAACATTAACACATTAAACGATTTTCTTAAAAGGTTATATCCCATAAAAAGTAAGTAAATCGCAATTAATAAAGTGAGGACACTATCTACCCAAAACCACTCAAAATATTTCATTAATAATCCACCAATTAAAACAGCAACCGAAGCTGCCATATCAGTAAACAAATGAAGGTAAGCAGATTGCATATTCATGTTTTCTTTGGCTTCAGATTTTAGTAATAAAACACTAAAACCATTAGCAATAATCGCTAGTAACGCCAACCAAATTACTAAATTACTTTCAATAGGAATGGGATTATAAAAACGAATCACTGCTTCATACGAAAGATAAAAAGCAATAATTACTAAGGAAGCAGAGTTGATAAACGCAGCAATAATTTCAGCTCGTTTATAACCAAATGTTCTATGATGAGATGCTTCTTTTTTAGTATATAAATTAGCGATATAACTAATTAATAAAGAAATAACATCGGTAAAATTATGTAACGCATCCGAAAGTAAAGAAAGACTTCCAGAAATCAATCCACCAATAACTTGAGCCACTGTAATAATAGTATTTAAAACAATGGTAAAAAGGAGTTTTTTTCCTTTTAAATCACCGTGATCATGATTGTGAGAATGATTATGATTTTGGTGGTTTTCCATAAATTAAGTACAAGGTATTTTATCTACTCTTGTTTGATGACGTCCTCCTTCAAAATTGGTATTTAAAAAAGTTTCAACCATCGCAACTGCTTGTGGAATACTAGTAAAGCGAGCCGGAATACTTAAAATATTTGCATCGTTATGAAGTCTTGCTAATTCAGCCAACTCCTTTGTCCAACATAATGCAGCACGAACTTTTTGGTGTTTATTTGCTGTCATTGCAGCACCATTTCCAGAACCACAAATAATAATTCCTAAATCTACTTTTCCATCCGCTACATCTTGAGCAACCGGATGAATAAAATCTGGATAATCTACACTTTCAAAAGTATCGGTACCGCAATTATTTACTAGAATTTCTTTACTAACTAATAAATCTATAATTGCTTTTTTGTAATCTGGACCTGCGTGATCGTTTCCTATGGCTATTTTCATATCATGCCCGTGAAAACGGGTATCTTTTAATTAAACATCTAATTATTACAAAGATATTATATTTGTCTTTAGAAGCACAACGATTAATCTGTTTGTTCTACTTTAATATTTTATGTCTTTACGAGAAACGAGGTACGAGTGACGAAGTAATCTTATTATTTTAACTTGTATTTATAAGATTACCACGCTACGCTCTTAATGACAACTAAGTTAATAACCTGTTAACAGTTGTTAATAGAAATACTAAAAGTAAATTATGATGTTAAATTTAAAAATTCCATAGAAAAAATTAATTCAATTATCCTAAAAAGTTAGCCTTCAATTTTAAAAAACTTATAAGAGTTAAATGATATCTTTTTAACTTCAAATTTAAAAATACTTATTAATTTTACCTGTTCATTTCTGTTCTTAACAAATGTTAATGAAAAAGCTATCTTGTTATTTTTCAGTTATAAAAATAATGTATTAACTGTTGATAAGTCCGTAGAAAATAGTTTTAACTTAAAATAATAATATTTATTAAAAAAGTTATGCTATATATTAACAAGCAATAATAAGCATCATTTTTTATTTAAAATTTATTAAAAAAGAAATATATTATATAGTTGTTGTTGATAAGTGTAAATTATTATTATTTATATAATAATAAAACTTTATTTTAGCAAGCATAAAAAAATAGTAAACATGAAAACACTTATCACAGGCTTATTAATATTAATTACCACAAGCTTATTTTCACAAAATATTGAGTGGGAAACCAATCTTGGTGGTAGTGATTGGGATGAAGCATATTCTATCCAACAAACTACCGACGGTGGTTATATTATTGTTGGATATTCTGGAAATAGCACAGGTGTTGATTATTGGATTGTAAAATTAGATAACATAGGTAGTTTGGTTTGGGAAATCAAACTTGGTGGTAGTAATTTAGAAGAAGCATATTCTATCCAACAAACTACCGACGGCGGTTATATAGTTGCTGGAGTTACTAGATCTGCCGATGGTGATGTTGGTGGAAATAATGGTAATGAAGATTATTGGATTGTAAAATTAGATAGTACAGGTAGCTTGGTTTGGGAAACCAATCTTGGTGGTAGTGCTACTGATATTCCATATTCTATTCAACAAACTACCGACGATGGTTATATCGTTGCTGGATATTCTACTTCCACCGATGGCGATGTAGGCGGAAATAATGGAAGTATCGATTATTGGATTGTAAAATTAGATAACATAGGTAGTTTGGTTTGGGAAACCAATTTTGGTGGTAATGGTTTTGATGTTGCAAATTCTATCCAACAAACTACCGACGATGGTTATATAGTTGCTGGATATTCTACTTCTACCGATGGTGATGTTGGCGGAAATAACGGAGATAGCGATTTTTGGATTGTAAAATTAGATAGTACAGGTAGTTTAGTTTGGGAAACCAATCTTGGTGGTAGTAATACTGATGAAGCAAATTCTATCCAACAAACTACTGACGGTGGTTATATAGTTACTGGATTTTCTAGTTCCACTGATGGTGATGTTGGCGGAAATAATGGAGATAGCGATTATTGGATAGTGAAATTAAACGCAACTGGTAGTTTGGTTTGGGAAACCAATCTTGGTGGTAGTAATACTGATGAAGCAAATTCTATCCAACAAACTACTGACGGTGGTTATATTGTTGTTGGATATTCTAGATCCACCGATGGCGATGTAGGTGGAAATAACGGAACTCGCGATTATTGGATAGTAAAATTAGGAAACCCTTTAGGAGTAGAAGATAACACAGTATTAAAAATAAGTCTTAGCCCAAATCCTACTACAAATACCATAACCATCGCAAACCTTTCAGAAGAAATTTCTAAAATAGAAATACTCGATATGCAAGGAAGATTAATGTTAAGTCAAAATAATTTAATAAACAATACCATAAATATAAGCAACTTACAATCTGCAACTTATCTTGTTAAAATATATGTTGGGAGAACAATTTATTATAAAAAAGTGATTAAAAAATAATTAAGGTTGCTGAGTAAAATTATTACCCTAAGAGTAATTTAGTAACGATTAATTTTATTACTAAACAATATTTAAAGAAGCATCACTTTCAAAATCTGAAATAATTTTTAAAACTTTATCTTCATCTTTTCTATTAACTTGAAGTTGAATACCTCCTTTTCCACGAATAGTAATAGGTAAAATAGAAGACGAAGTTTCATTCAAAAAAAAGTAATCAATTTCTTCTTGCTGAAGTAGTAGTTTTAAAATAACATATTCACTCGGATATGTAAAAAAAGCAACGGTTATAAAATCTTTCATACACTACCTGCGAAAGCAGGTATCTTTTTAATTTAACTAACAACAAAAGTAACACATATTTAAAAAACTTAAACACAATCACTTCAATAATGATATTATTAAGTTAATGTCAGGGCAAACTCTCACTTTTATTTTAAGCACCTTTAATAAATATTGATTATCCCAACCTGCTTTAAGTCTTTTTCCTTTTATGCCTTGCTTTTCTGTTTTTTCGTTTTTTAAGAGATTTAGGGCTATTTTAAGTAGTACAGAGTAGTTTTGTGAAGCATTTCCTGCTCTTTTTCTAGAAGCATCTTCAGAGAAAGCTACATCTAGTGTCCAATGCAATTTATTTTCAACAGCCCAATGAGAACGTATTGCAGATTGAAAATACGAAGCATCATTTTTTAGACTTGATATATAATAACGTGTAGATGTTTCCTTTTCTTTATCACTATTTTTAAATTCTCTAACACTTTCTATCCGTAGTATACTTCTTAAATTTATCCATTCGTTTTGTTTTTCAATAAATTGAAAATCAGTTATTACACTACAAATTCGTGTTTCTATTCTTCCGTGTCCTAAATCTTCGTTTTTATCTGTTTCTTCTTGTTTTGAAAACCTAAATTCATCTTGTATATGTTCTAATAGTTGTGGTTGATTACCTTTTACGGCTAAGGTATAATTAGCGTCATTATCAATTATTTTTTTTGCTATTTCTTTTTGAGTTCCCATAGCATCAATACTCACTACATTTCCAGATACATCAAGAATATCTAATAAGTTTGGTATCGCAGTAATCTCATTGGATTTCTCTTCTGTTTTAACTTGCCCTAATACAAGGTTGTTTTCACAAGCCCAAGCACTAACCATATGAATAGGCGATTTTTCGCCCTTATGTTTTGCACCTCTTATGGTTTTACCATCGATTGCAATTATTTGTCCCGAACTTAAATCTGCAATAGAACTTACCCATTCTATAAAACAGTTTTCTAATTGAATACTATCAATGGATGTAAAGAGTCTGTTTATAGTGTCTTCCGAAGGTATCCCGTTTGGCAATTCAAGAAAAGTTCTTAGAAAACATTCTTTTGATTTTGCAAACTCAACCATTTGTTTCCAGGTTTCAGCGCCACAAATCACTGAAATTATCCCTATAAGAAGGATGTCAATTAGATTATGAAGTTTGTTTATATGGCTTCTAGGGTCTTCTACTTGGTTAAAAATACTGATTAACTTATCTTGCTTATTCATCGAGTTAAATTATTGATTATCAATGTAATATACAAATAATCAATAACTTAAACAACTATAATTCAAGAGATTATCTTGTTTCTATTTGAAAAAAGTATGAGTTTGCCCTGGTTAACGTTTTAATAATAAAGCTATAAAATATTAAAACGTACCTTTGTCCCAATTAAAATTAAATAATGTCGAGAAGAAATAAGAGACGAAACAATTCAAATAATTCAAACAATACCAATCTTACCCAAAGTATCCTTACTATTTTAAGGAAACAAAATTCAAATCCAATTAATTACAAACAAATAGCTTCTAGTCTTGAAGTTAGGGATACGAATACCAGAAATTTGATTATTAAAAAATTAAAACAGCTTCAATTAGAAGAAAAAATTGAAGAAATAGACAGAGGAAAATACATAATTAAAGCCTCTAAAAATTATTATATTGGAAAAGCAGATGTAACTTCCAGAGGCCAAGCATATATAATTATCGATGATTTAGAAGAAGATATTTTTGTTAACAGTAAAAATTTAAATCACGCTTTACATGGTGA
>JAKITD010000051.1 GCA_021648265.1 Flavobacteriaceae bacterium
TCTGCACAAAACTTCGCCAAAATACGTTCTGTAATAGACACAACTATTAAAAACGGAATGAATGTCTTGGAATCCTTATCTCTTATTGCTAAATTTGAGTTTCAATTTACAGACTGATTAGTTACCTATAATCAATTAATAACCTAAAATTTACATTATGAAAAAATTAATATTTCTTTTAGTTTTCTATCACACTTA
The DNA here is from genome assembly GCA_021648265.1 of Flavobacteriaceae bacterium. Classification (GTDB taxonomy): domain Bacteria; phylum Bacteroidota; class Bacteroidia; order Flavobacteriales; family Flavobacteriaceae; genus Marifrigoribacter. The sequence goes on from JAKITD010000051.1 coordinate 199, forward strand.
TTCAATATCCCAAAATAATTTAATATTACAAAACCCAAACGGAGACATTGTTAATGTTATAGTAACACCAGTAAATGAGACAACAATAAATGTATATTCAATTGTACATTTTATAAACATTACTGATTATTTTGATCATAATATTAATATTGAAAACAATATTATTGAATTAAATTTATGCTATCAGTCAACTGTATTTCCAGAAGAAGATTTTGTAACACATAATGATGAAATTGATGTGACTGGTTTATCTGGGGAATACTCTCTTATTATAAGTATTTTCGATAATTCTGAAGGATGTTATGTAAATGAATTAGATTCAGAAACAATGTCATTCTCATTACCTCTAGAAGATGAAGTGCAATTATCAAACCCTACATTTAATCTAAAAAGTAAAATAAAAGCCTACCCAAACCCAGTAAAAAACATCTTACAAATAACCAATAATAGTAATAGTGCTATTAACTCAATACAAGTGTATGATGTGTTAGGTAAATTGATTTTGCAGGAAAATAATCCTACTAGCAAATTAGATGTTTCAAGTTTAAAAAGCGGTTTATTTTTTGTGCAAATAACTACAGATAAGGGAGTAGTGACTAAAAAGGTTGTGAAACAATAGAAATGTTTACAAATATAGCAAGCGATAAGATGTATTCAAGTCATCTTATCACTTGTTTTATTAGACCTTTCAGGTTAAAGTGTTTTCTCTTTTTATTTTAAAATTAAAGAGAAAAGGAGGATGTAAATTAAAACTTGAGAGCTAAAAAGTTTAAATAAATTAGCATGCCCATATTGTTAGCGACTTTGACAACGGTTTTGGTATGATTTCGTTGCGTTGGTTTAGCGACTAATTTAGTTGCTTTCAGAAGTAGCAGAATTTAAATAAAATACTCCTAAAAGTTGCATTTGCTAGTTGAATTCACCATTTTTTGTAATCTTTTTCGTATTGTATTAATAAAAATAAATACCCTATATTTGAGGCATTAATCATTTAAAAATTTCAATTATGAAAAAATTATTATTTATTGTATTAGCAGTTGCTTTTACTACAGCTGCTTCAGCTCAAACACTTTCAGTTTCTTCTGCTACAAAATCAGATGCTAAAGAAATGATGAAAGAAAACCCTAAAATGAACAAACAAATTTCCGAAGCTTTAATGAAAGATGAAGGTCTTCAAAAAGAAGCTATTAGTTATTTAAGTTCTAATAAAGGAACTAAAGAGGCTGTTAGTGAGTTGATTAAATCTAACAAAGGATCTAGCAAAGGACTTATGAAGGCAATTTTAGGAGATAAATCATTATCTACTGCTGCCATTGAGTATATATCTAGCAATCCTAAATTGTTAAGTAAAGCGATGAAATTGGTACAGATGTAATTTAACCCTCAATCAATAAAAAAATGGGCATCATAATATGATGCCCATTTTTTTGTAAAATTTATAAAATCTACTCCACACTCAATACCAAATCATCTTGCATCACCATTTCACCTGCTTTTAAGGTGATGGATTTTATTTTTCCAGCGTGATGAGCAGTAACGGTAGTTTCCATTTTCATTGCTTCAATAATAAATAAAGGATCGTTTTCTTTTACTTTTTGCCCTTTTTTAACCAATATTTTATAAAGAGAACCTTGTAAAGGAGATCCAATTTCATTTGGATTATTTTCATCTGCTTTTACATTCTCTACCTTTTTAATATTTAATGCTTTATCGTTAATTTCAACGACTCGATTTTCTCCGTTTATTTTAAAGAATACCGTTCGCATTCCTTCTTCATTAGGGCTGCTAACCGAAAGCAGTTTTACGATAATCACTTTTCCAGGTTCTAACTCGATAATAGCTTCTTCCTGTATTTTCATTCCGTAGAAGAAATTGATAGTTGGAAGTATTGCTAAATTTCCATATTTCTTATAATTTTCGTGTGCTTGATCAAACACTCTTGGATATAAGGTATAGGATAAAAAGTCTTCAAATTCAATTTCTCTAGAGAATCCTTTTTGGTATTTCTTTCTGAAGGCTTCAAAAGCAACCTCAAAATCAATAGGTTCTAAATGTGCATTCGGACGGTTTTTATAAGGTTTCTGGTTTTTTAGAATTATCTTCTGAAGCTTCTTCGGAAAGCCACCTACTGGCTGACCTAAATCTCCTTTAAAGAAATCGATAACCGAATCTGGAAACGAAATTTCTTCTCCGTTTTCCATCACATCGTTTGGTGTTAGATTATTGGTAACCATAAAAATTGCCATATCGCCCACCACTTTTGAAGATGGTGTAACTTTTACCAAATTCCCGAACATTGTATTTACTTGTTCATACATTTTCTTTACTTCATCAAATCGTTCTCCAATACCCAATGCAATGGCTTGCGGACGTAAATTAGAATATTGACCACCCGGAATTTCGTGACTGTAAACTTCTGCAGTTCCCGATTTTAATCCCGACTCAAAGGGATAGTAATACTCCCGAATGTCTTCCCAGTAATTAGAGAATTGATTCAGTTTGGTCATATCAAACTCGTGCGCTCGATCCTGAAATTTCATCATTTCGACAATCGAATTGAAATTGGGTTGCGAAGTCAATCCAGACAATCCGCCCAAAGCCACATCTATCACGTCCACATTTGCCTCAATTGCCTTTAAATAGGTTGCAGATTGCAAAGAAGAAGTGTCGTGCGTATGTAAATGAATTGGTAGTTTTACGGTATCTTTTAAAGCACCAATCAATTCGGTCGCCGCATAAGGTGTTAGCAATCCTGCCATATCTTTTAAGGCAATAATATGTGCTCCCGCATTTTCCAAATCTTTTGCCAGTTGGGTATAGTATTTTAGGTTGTATTTAGGTTGCGAAGTGTCCAAAATATCTCCTGTATAACTTATGGCTGCTTCTGCTAAAGCACCGTTGGTGTTTCTAACAAATTTGATGCTAGGTTCTATTGCTTTTACCCAGTTTAAGGAGTCGAAAATTCTAAAAATATCAATTCCATTTTCCCAAGATTTATCAACAAACTTTTCTACCAAATTATCTGGATAGGCTTTATAACCTACCGCATTAGAGCCTCGTAACAACATCTGAAATAAAATATTTGGCATCGCCTTGCGAAGTTCTCGCAATCGTGACCAAGGGCTTTCTTGTAAGAATCTCAAACAAACATCAAAAGTAGCGCCGCCCCACATTTCTATACTGAAGGTATTGGCGTGATTTTTAGCAAAACTTTCCGCTACTTTCAGCATGTCATAAGTTCGCATTCTGGTTGCCAAAAGCGATTGATGTGCATCTCGAATAGTCGTATCTGTATAATGTATTTTCTTTTCTTTCCGAAGCCATTCACTAAACTTTTCGGGACCTAATTTTGTCAATAAATCTTTAGTTCCTTTTGGAAATTCAGCAAAATGATCGAAAGCTGGAATTTTTGCATTTCTGAAAACTTTCGAATCGTCCACAAACTTCACATCTGGATTTCCGTTGACAATCACTTCTCCTAAATAATTCAATAATTTTGAAGAACGATCTTGCGAAAGCTTAATTTTAAATAGAGAAGGCGTATTTCGAATAAAATTTACGGTTGTTTTTCCGTCTTTAAATTCGGGATGCTGAATTACATTCTGAAGAAAATGAATATTGGTTTTCACACCACGAACTCGAAACTCTTTTAAAGCCCGAACCATTTTCCGTACCGCACCATCTAAAGTTCTTCCGTGAGCAGAAACTTTTACCAACATCGAATCGAAAAACGGACTTACCTTATAACCTTGATAAATACTTCCTGCATCTAGCCTAATTCCCATCCCAGAAGCAGAACGATAGGTGTTAATGATCCCGTAATCTGGAGTAAAATTATTTACTGGATCTTCGGTGGTAAGTCGGCACTGCAATGCAAAACCATAAGTTGCAATGCTATCTTGCGCGTATATTTTTATTTGTGTGTCGGAAAGTTTATAGCCACCAGCGACAAATATTTGAGTTTTAACCAAGTCGATTCCGGTAACCATTTCAGTAACGGTATGTTCTACTTGAATACGCGGATTTACTTCAATAAAAAAGACATTGTCTTCTTTGTCAACTAAAAATTCTACGGTTCCAATATTGTTATAATTTACTTGTTTGGCGATTGCCAAGGCGTGTTTATATAATTGCTGAACTACATTTTTTGAAACATTAAAAGAAGGAGCAACCTCCACCACTTTTTGATGGCGACGTTGCACAGAGCAATCTCGTTCGTGCAAATGACGAATTGTACCGTGGTTGTCTGCCACAATCTGAACTTCAATATGTTTAGGGTCTTCCACATATTTTTCTAAAAACATCGTATCATCACCAAAGGCATTTAGCGATTCGTTTCTTGCTGAATCAAAATGTTTCTCAAGATCTTCGGAATTACGAACAATTCGCATTCCTCTTCCGCCACCACCAGAAGCAGCTTTTAGCATTAATGGATAACCGATTTCGGTAGCTTCAGAAATTGCAACTTTTAAAGATGTTAGGTTCTTTTTGTTTCCTTCAATTACAGGAACGCCACATTTTACAGCGTTTTTTTTAGCGGTAATTTTATCGCCTAAAGCATCCATTACTTCAGGACTTGGGCCTATAAAAATAATTCCGTTTTCGGCACAACGTCTTGCGAAAGTTGAATTTTCAGAAAGAAATCCATAACCAGGATGAATGGCATCTACGCCTTTTTCTTTTGCCAATCTTATTATTTCTTCAATGTCCAAATAAGGTTTTAGAGGTTGGTTGTCTTCTCCTATTTGGTAGGATTCATCTGCTTTATAACGATGTTGCGAATAGCGATCTTCGTAGGTGAAAACTGCGACGGTTTTTACATTAATTTCGGTACAAGCTCGTAATACTCTAATAGCGATTTCACCTCTGTTGGCAACTAATATTTTTTTTATTTTCATAATATTGTCCGTGAAAACGGGTGTTTTGTTAAAATCGATCATTCTTAATTACTATAACTCCTTACATTATTAATTCTACTCAATAATATAAGGATTCTCAGTTCTATAATTTCTAATTATAAAATCCAAAGCACTTTGTAAAATAGTTCCCATATTATCCGATTTTTTAAAATTTATATCGTGGGTTAAATTTAATAAACCTGCTTTTAATTGTTCTACTTTTTCTGGAGTAGAGATGGTGTCAGCTTTCATACAATCTAACAAATGTTTTAGTCGATAATGGCTGCTAATAGCTCTTTTTGCCAATAAGGAGCGTTCTTCGTTTTTATATTGTTCTATAGAACCTTGTTGTAATAATTCCAACGACATTTCAACTAAGGTATTGTTTTCTTTTAAAAATTGTGGTTTATACACTTTTATATTTCCTTCAAATGATTGTTGGTCAAAATCGATGGCTCTAATTCGGTATTGAATTCTATCAAAATCATGTGTTAATACAATCACATAATTATAAGAACGCATATCGCCAAGTAAACGCACAAAGCAACGTTCATTAAATTTTACAAACTCTTTTGAAAGTGCTTTTTTATCTTGAATTGAACAATTTTCAAGATTGTGTTCTATAAAAACATCACCAGGTATTCCAGAAATATGTTCTTCAATTAAGGTATCTGAATTTACCAAAAAACTAATATGATTGGGTGATAATAAATGCTCCAATTCCAAACCATAAACACGAGAAGCATCTGCTTTTTTTAAATAGAAATAAGTATAATTATCGTTGAGGATATTTCTAACTTTTATTCGGAAAGGTTTGGTGTTTCCGAAGGTGCAAAAGTCAATACTATCTACGGTAAGATAAGGTAAGGCATCATCACTACCATCGGCGTGAAGAATGGTATATATTTTTTTTAGGCTGAGGTCTATTTCTTCACGTTCATAATCGGCAAAATAAACACTTAACCAAAGTGTGTTTTTCTCGTACTTATCTAAAATTGGAACTCCACCCTGAAACCGTAATAAGTCGTCATAATGAATCGGTATTTTTGTATAACGACCATTAGAGGTAAGGTAATCTTCTAGTTTTTTAGAGATTGGGAAAGCAGGTTTTTTCTTGGAAATGAGTTTGTTTTCAAGCATAATAAAAATTGATGCTTAAAGATAAGGTTTTATTTTAATTTTATGAAACTAAATACCTTTTTGGTAAAAAAAATTGAAAATTAACCATTAAGAATAATACCTTCGACCTTTGTGTAAAATCTTTGTGAGCCTTGCGGTTAATGCTTAATGGTAAAAAAAAATATTTTGGTATGGATTAATTATTAATCCCTTCACCTAATTTTTGAAGAATATTTCGGTTGATTATTTTAATACGCTTACCAGAAGTTTCGATGAGTTTTTCTTTTTTTAATTCAGAAAGCATTCTTATACAAGACTCAGTAGCCGTCCCTACTATATTCGAAATATCTTCACGAGATAACTGGATAATCATAAAACCTTCAGAATCTACTCCAAAACTATTTTCTAAATGAAGTAAGGTTTCAGCAATTCGATTTTTAACAGGTTTTTGCGAAATGTTCACAATTACATCATCTGCTTCTTTTAATTCGTGAGCTAAATTTTGAAGTAATTCCAATGTAAAACTTGTATTGTTTTGTAAATTATCGAGGATTAGTTTCTTGGGAATAAAACAGGAATCCATATCGTTAACTGCAACAGCACGAAGATTTGCAGGTTCTTGAGCAATAACAGAACGTTGTCCTAAAACTTCACCATTACTTACAAATTTGATAATCTGGTCTTTTCCGTTAGTGCTAAGTTTAGATAGTTTTGCAATTCCGAAACGGACACAATAAATTCCTTTAAGGTGATCACCTTCATCAAAAATAACATCTCCTTTCTTAAAAGTTCGTGTTATTTTTCCATCAGAAATACATTTAAGTTGGTCACTTGTAAGCGCTTGAAGCCCCGTAAATTTTTTAACAATACACTTTTCACACTTGTTGTTCATAAAAACAAAAATAACACAAAAAAAATAGATTAATGATGTTTGTCATATATAAATATTAGCTTAAATTTCACATTTGCAAGTTGAAGCTATGAGTACAAAAAAAGAAGATATTCTATGTTATCATTGTGGCGACTTATGTATTGATAATAAGATTGTTGCGGACGATAAGTTGTTCTGTTGCAATGGCTGTAAAACCGTTTATGAAATTTTTTCTGAAAACGATTTAACTTGTTATTACGATATACAATCCAATCCGGGTTCTACTCCTAGCGAAATTTCTGGCAAATATGACTTTTTAGCGAACGAAGAGATTGCAAAAAAACTTCTTGAATTTAACGATGGGAAGCATCAAATTATTTCATTATACATTCCAACAATACATTGCAGTTCGTGTATTTGGGTTTTGGAAAACTTAAATAAATTACAACCAGCAGTAACAGCTTCACAAGTTAATTTTCCGAAGAAAACAGTCAGAATTACTTTTAAATCTGAAGAGATTTCATTAAAAGAATTGGTATTGATATTAAGTTCTATAGGATATGAACCTTACATTTCATTAGAAGATTATACCTCAGGAAAAAAGGCAGTAGATCGGCAATTAATCTATAAATTAGGAGTCGCTGGTTTTGCTTTTGGAAATACTATGTTTCTGTCTTTTCCAGAATATTTTCAAGTCGATGGGTTTTGGATTGAAAAATATAAATATATCTTCCGCTGGTTAATGTTTGCATTCTCCTTACCTGTCGTTTTTTATTCGGGATGGGATTACTTTGTTTCGGCATTTAAAGGATTGCGATCAAAGGTTCTAAATATTGATGTTCCCATTGCTTTGGGGATTTCGGCATTATTTTTAAGAAGTGTTTCTGAAATTGTTTTAGATATCGGTACTGGATTTTTTGATAGCCTTACAGGATTGATTTTCTTTCTGTTAATCGGGAGGTTTTTTCAGCAACGAACCTATTCGTTTTTATCTTTTGAACGAGATTATAAATCGTATTTTCCAATTGCAGTAACCCGAATTGATAAGAATAAAAAAGAAGAAACCGTTCAGGTTTACGAAATTGAACAAGGCGACCGATTGCTTATTCGGAATGGTGAATTAATTCCTGTAGATGGAGTTTTAATCTACGGAAATGCGCTCATCGACTATAGTTTTGTAACAGGTGAAGCGGAAGCGGTTCAAAAAATATCGGGCGATAAATTATTTGCAGGCGGAAAGCAACAGTCTGGTGTGATTGAAATTGAAGCGTTAAAATCGGTAGAGCAAAGTTACCTTACTCAGCTTTGGAGTAACGACGTTTTTCAAAAAGATAAAGTGGCGGCTTTCCAAAGTTTGATAGACAGAATTAGCCAACGTTTTACCATTGTAGTTTTGTTAATAGCATTTATTTCAACCGCTTTTTGGTTATATCACGACCCTTCAAAAGCATTGAATGTTTTTACGGCAGTACTGATTATTGCTTGTCCGTGCGCGATTGCACTCGCTTCTCCATTTACGCTTGGGAATATGCTTCGAATATTCGGACAACAAAAATTCTATTTTAAAAATGCCAATGTAATTGAACGAATGGCAAATATTTCGACCATTATATTTGATAAAACAGGAACAATTACATCCAATAAAAAAGCTGAAATTTCTTATGAAGGAAAAGAATTGTTTAAAGAGGAAGGTGTTTTACTTTATAATATTTTAAGAGCTTCCAATCATCCTTTAAGCAGACAATTATACGATTCACTTTCTGAAGAAAAAATTATTAAATTTGATAGTTTTGAAGAAATTACTGGGAAGGGTATGAAGGCGAAATTCAATGAAAAAACAATAAAAGTCGGATCGGCTTCCTTTGTGAATTACGAAGAAAACAATAATACATTTCAGACTTCGGTGTACCTTCAGATTGAAGAAGAATATATAGGGAAATATGTTTTTCAGAATACTTATAGAAAAGGATTAGATGCTGTTTTTGAATCTTTGGGGGAGTTTTCAAAATTGGCAATTCTTTCAGGAGATAATAAAGGGGAAAAAATTAGATTAGAAAAATTATTACCAAAGGGAACTACGTTGTTATTTCAACAAGATCCGCAACAAAAATTAGAATTTGTAAAGCAACTTCAGCAAAAAGGAGAACGAGTAATGATGATTGGTGACGGTTTGAATGATGCAGGAGCATTGGCACAAAGCGATGTAGGGATTGTAGTTTCAGAAAATATTAACGTGTTTTCTCCTGCCTGTGATGGAATTTTAGACGCAACACAATTTTCTGAATTTCCAAGCTATGTTTCCGCTTCAAAAAAATCGATAAAGATTATTAAATGGAGTTTTGTATTTTCATTTTTATACAACATAACTGGGTTATACTTTGCTGTTTCAGGTAATTTAATGCCTGTAATTGCAGCCATTTTAATGCCTCTAAGCTCTATAAGTATTGTAATATTTACAACTATAGCAACTACTTACGTGGGTAAAATGTTAAAAAAAACTTAAAAAACTGATATTTGTCATATTTTGTATATTTGAGGGAAACTATATTTGTTAATTAATTTCAGGTAGGTATGAGTATAATTTACATGCTACTCGCAGTAAGTGTTGTTGTGGCAATCGGTTTTTTTGTTGCCTTTATTATTTCGGTAAAAAACGGACAATACGACGATGTTTATACACCTTCTATCCGAATGCTTTTTGATGACGAATTAGTCAAAGAACCCAAGCAAAAAAAAACAACCAACATTAAAAATCAAAATTAATTATGGAAGTACAGCAATTTTATTACGATAATAAAATCGTAAAGAATTTTATTTATGCAACAATGCTCTGGGGTGTTGTGGGAATGCTCGTAGGGCTAATGTTAGCCTTTATGTTTATGTTCCCAAATTACACTGACGGAATACCTTGGTTAAGTTTTGGTAGATTAAGACCGTTACACACAAACGCAGTAATTTTTGCCTTTGTTGGGAACGCCATATTTGCAGGTATTTATTATTCGCTTCAACGTTTGTTAAAAGCAAGAATGTTTAGCGACTTAATGAGTAAAATAAATTTTTGGGGTTGGCAATTAATTATTGTTGCCGCTGCAATTACATTACCTTTAGGTTATACAACTTCTAAAGAATATGCTGAATTGGAATGGCCAATTGATATTGCTATTGCCTTAGTATGGGTGATTTTTGGAGCAAATATGATCGGTACAATTATCAAAAGAAGACAGCGTCATATTTATGTGGCGATATGGTTTTATTTAGCCACTTTCGTTACTGTAGCAGTATTGCATATAGTAAATAGCATGGAACTCCCAGTAAGTGCTTTAAAAAGTTATTCTGCATATGCAGGGGTTCAAGATGCTTTGGTGCAATGGTGGTATGGTCATAATGCGGTAGCATTTTTCTTAACCACACCATTCTTAGGGTTGATGTACTACTTTATACCTAAGGCAGCGAATAGACCAGTTTATTCTTATAAACTATCTATTGTTCACTTCTGGTCTTTAATATTTATTTATATATGGGCAGGACCTCACCATTTATTATACACCGCTTTACCAGACTGGGCACAGAATTTAGGGGTGGCTTTTTCAGTAATGTTAATCGCTCCATCTTGGGGTGGTATGATTAATGGATTATTAACCCTTCGTGGAGCTTGGGATAAAGTTCGTGTAGATCCAGTACTTAAATTTATGGTAGTTGCAATTACAGGTTATGGTATGGCAACTTTTGAAGGGCCACTACTTGCACTTAAAAATGTAAACGCCATTGCACATTATAGTGACTGGATTATTGCTCACGTTCACGTTGGAGCCTTGGCTTGGAACGGTTTCTTAACCTTTGGTATGATTTATTGGTTGGTGCCAAGAATGTTTAAAACCAAGTTATGGTCATTAAAATTAGCCAACTTCCATTTCTGGATAGGAACGCTAGGTATTATAATGTACGCCTTACCAATGTATGTTGCTGGTTTTGTACAAGCTTCTATGTGGAAACAATTTAGACCAGATGGAAACCTAGTTTATGGTAACTTCCTAGAAACAGTAACTCAAATTATGCCAATGTATTGGATGCGTGCTATTGGAGGTACCATGTTTTTAATAGGTATGTTGATTTTAGTTTACAATATAATAATGACGATTAAGCAAGGTAGTAAAGTTGAAGATGAACTAGCCGAAGCACCAGCTTTAGAAAAAGTGACTGCAAAAAGAACAAGTGGTGAAGGTTGGCATACTTGGTTAGAAAGAAGACCTGTAAGACTTACACTTTATGCTACAGTTGCTATATTAATTGGTGGTATGGTTCAAATAATACCATCGTTAATGGTTGATGATTATATCCCGAAAATTTCGAGTGTTAAACCATATACTCCTTTAGAATTAGAAGGACGTGATTTATACATAAGGGAAGGATGTGTGGGTTGTCATTCACAAATGATTAGACCTTTCCGAAGTGAAGTTGCACGTTATGGTGAATATTCAAAAGCGGGAGAATATGTGTATGATCATCCATTCCTTTGGGGATCAAAACGTACGGGTCCAGATTTACATAGAATTGGAGGTAAATATTCAGACAGTTGGCATTTTAATCATATGTACGATCCGCAAGCTATTTCAGATGGTTCGATTATGCCTTCCTATAAATGGATGATTACAGACAAATTAGACCGTTCTGACATTGCAAAAAAGATGAGTGTTTTAGAAACATTAGGTGTTCCTTATACTGAAGAAGAAATAGCAAATGCAGAAGCTTCAATGGATAAACAGGCTGCTGCTATTGAGAAAAACTTATATGCAGATCCAGATTTTGCAGCTTCGTATGAAGCCGATAAAGCCGCAGCAGCAGAAACAGGAGAAGAATTTGTAGAAATGCGTGATAGAGAAATTGTTGCAATGATTGCCTATTTACAACGATTAGGAACCGACATTAAAGTAAAAACAGAAGAATAGTTATGTTACGATTTATAAAAGGAAACCTAGAAAATATAGATGGCGTGGGAATATATCCACTCATCTCATTACTGATATTTTTCATATTTTTTGTAGCTCTTTTTTGGTGGGTGATTACCGCTAAAAAAGAACATATAGATGAAGTAAGTAATATTCCATTTGATAAAAACGATTTAAACAACCCATCATTATGAAATTATTAATTCCATTTTTAAGAGTATTATTTTTTGCCATTATTGCTTTCTTTTTATTTGAAGTAATTGGAGGTACAGATGATCAATTAGCCTTTGAAAAATACCCAGTGGTACAAGCCATTTTTTGGGGATTAGTAATCCTAGCTATTTTTATTGAAATAGTGGTTGGAGCTTTAAAATCTAGAGTGTTTAATTCGTTAAATGAAGATGCTCAAGAGCGTTTTGAAGCTTTTGAAGATAACAGCTATTTCGGAAAGCTTTATACCAAAATGCTAGGTTCTAAACCTATGGAAGAAGAAGAAGAAATTATCTTAGACCATAATTATGATGGCATTAAAGAACTTGATAACACCTTACCACCTTGGTGGGTTTATATGTTTTATGCTACCATTTTCTTCGCTGTTTTCTATTTGGTGAAATATGAAGTATTGGATGGAGATAGTAATGCAATTGAATATGAAAAAGAAGTAGCTCAAGCTGAAATTGATATTGCTGAATTTAAGAAAAACAATCCTGAAATGATTGACGCTTCATCGGTAGCTTTACTAACGGAAGCTTCCGATTTAGAAGCAGGAAAAGCCATTTTTGCGACCTACTGTGTTGTTTGCCACAAAGCAGATGGAGGCGGTGGTATTGGGCCTAACCTTACCGATGAAAATTGGATCTTGGGTGGTGGTATCAAGAATGTATTTACTACGATTATAGAAGGAGGACGTCCTGGAAAAGGGATGGTTGCTTGGAAAAACGATTTAAAACCTTCAGAAATTGCGCAAGTTGCAAGTTATTTGTTAGGTTTTCAAGGTACAACTCCAGCGGCACCAAAAGCAGCTGAAGGTGATATTTGGGTAGAGGAATAAGCTACTTATTTATAAAAGGTTATTTAAAATTCCCATACTTTTATTAGTATGGGGTTTTGTATTCTAATAAATCAAAAGTTTTAATTGAATTTATTTTCAATACAAAAAACAAGCAATTTTGGAAAAAGAAGATCACGAAAAATTTAGAGATACCATTGGCACCATTGATGAGGAAGGTAAAAGAGCTTGGGTGTTTCCTAAAATGCCTAAAGGGAAATTCTATCAATACAGAAAATGGGTAAGTTATTTTCTGTTGGTTATATTATTGGTTTCTCCATTTCTAAGAATTAATGGAAACCAGTTTATGATGTTCAATGTGCTGGAAAGGAGATTTAGCATATTCGGATTTCCATTTTGGCCACAAGATTTTCACATATTTGTGATTATGATGATTATTGGTGTGGTCTTCATTGTACTTTTTACTGTTGCATTCGGAAGGATATTCTGTGGGTGGATGTGTCCGCAAACTATTTTTCTAGAAATGGTTTTCAGAAGAATTGAATACTGGATTGAAGGAGATCGAGGAAAGCAAATAAAGCTTGCCAAACAAGAATGGAATGCCGAAAAAATTAGAAAACGAATTACAAAATGGGTAATTTTCTTTATCATTTCATTTATTATCGCCAATGTGTTTTTAGCTTATTTAATTGGAGGTGATCTACTTATTCAAGAAATTACAGATGGCCCACAAAATCATTTAAGCACCTTAATTTCTTTATTAATTTTCACAGGAGTTTTCTATTTCATATTTGCTTGGTTTAGAGAGCAAGTCTGTATTATCGCTTGTCCTTATGGTAGATTGCAAGGTGTGTTACTCGATAATAAATCAGTGATTGTTGCCTACGATCATAAACGAGGTGAACGTGAGGAAGGAAGAGCCCGGTTTAAAAAAGGAGAAGATAGGGAAGAACTCGGAAAAGGAGATTGTGTAGATTGTTCGCTTTGTGTAAAAGTATGTCCAACAGGAATCGATATTAGAAACGGAACCCAATTAGAATGTATAAACTGTACCGCTTGTATTGATGCTTGTGATAGTATTATGGAAGGAGTAAACCTTCCAAAAGGATTGATAAGTTACAATAGTGAAGCAAATATTGAGAACAAAGAAAAATTTTCTTTTACACCAAGATTAAAAGGATATACAGCTATATTAGTAATATTAACGGGTGTTTTAGTTGGAATGTTATTCCTTCGAAATAGTGTGGAAGCAAATATTCTAAGACTACCAGGACAACTTTTTGAGCATAAAGAAAACAATATTATTAGCAATGTTTATACTTTTAAGCTGGTTAATAAAACTTCAAAAGATATTGAGAATGTTAGATTTGAATTGGTTTCTCACGAAGGAACCATCAAATTGGTAAGTCACGACAAATTTACTGTTCCCGCACAAGGGTATTCTGAAGGTACTTTATTTATCGAAATAAAAGCAAACGTATTAAAAGACGATAAAGAAAGAATAAAAATTGGAGTATATAGTGGCGATAAATTAATTGAAAGCACTTCTACTTCCTTTTTAGGACCTCGGAGTTATCGGTAAATAGAATTTCTGCAAAGGTTTAAAAACCTTGTAGGTGTTATTAGAGAGTTACACTAAGCAGAGTGGTCATTGAGCAGAGCCGAAGTGACAAAGTGCTGAATAAATAAATTATAAATAGATCCCTACCTTCGCAGGGAATAAAAAAATACCCGTTTTCACGGGCATGTTATGAAAATAAACTGGGGAACAGGAGTTGTAATTAGTTTTGTGCTTTTTATTAGTTTTATTATGTATATGGTTGTCATTATGATGTCTGGTGATAAATCTGGACACGATTTAGTTACGCCTGATTATTATAATAAAGGAACCAATTTTCAAAAAGAAATAGATGCAGAAAAAAATGCCCAAAAGCTTACTGAAAAGGTTTCAGTAAAAAATAGTAAGGAAGGAATTATAATTACATTTCCAAAAAAAATAGACTATAAAAAAATTAAAGGAACGGTGTCTTTTTACAGACCGTCTAATAAAAACATAGATTTTGATATCCCAATCGAGCTTACTAATTATGAACTAGTCATACCAAATAGTCGTTTGCCAGAAGGTCGTTGGAACATAACGGTAGACTGGATTTACGAAGAGGTTCGTTATCTTTACAAAGATAAAATAACATATTAATGCTTGTGTCGGCCTTACTTTTTGGTCTTTTAGGAAGTTTTCACTGTATTGGTATGTGCGGTCCCATTGCGTTTATGTTGCCTGTTGATCGTTCTAATAACTTCAAGAAAATTAGTCAGATATTTCTGTATCACTTCGGAAGAGTATTCGCTTATAGTTTAATAGGACTGCTTTTTGGATTACTAGGAAAAAGTTTTTACTTGTTTGATCTTCAGCAACAATTATCCGTGTTCATTGGGGTTTTAATGATTGTAATTGTGCTAATTCCGGTAAAGGTTTTTAATAAATACAATTTTTCAAAACCCTTATACAAAATCATTTCCAAGGTAAAATCAGCCTTAGGAAAAGAGCTAAAAAAGAAAACTCCCGATACTTTTTTAACCATCGGCTTCTTAAACGGATTTTTGCCTTGTGGATTGGTCTATATGGCATTGTTTGGTGCTTTGGCAACCGGCGATGCTTGGCAAGGAAGTTTATATATGGCAATGTTTGGTTTGGGAACCATTCCATTAATGACCACGGCGATTTACTTCGGAAATTTTCTAACAGGAAAAGTACGCAGGTACATCACCAAAGCTATTCCAGTAATTGTGGTTTTAATGGGTTTACTGTTTATTTTAAGAGGTTTAGGTTTGGGAATTCCTTTTTTGTCACCACCGCCAGTATCACAACAAGTAGATGCTCAATATGAGTGTTTTAGAAATTAATGCCACGAATTTTCATTTTTTTTAGAAAGGCATAAATATTTTTAAACTTTAGAAATTAAAAGGAAGTAGATAGAATAATCGTATATTTAATATAAATATCTGAGCACAGCATTTATTTCAGATTGAAGTGTTTTTATCATTAATTAAGCCAACCTTTTAAAAAGAAAAGAAATATCACAAAAGTGATAAATCCAACAAGAATCCAAATACTACCTTTGTAATGTTTCTTATTTACAGCTTTATCTTTTCGGTAACTAAAAATCATAAGAATCACAAAAGCAATAACAAAGAAAACAACAAACGTCCATTGACCAGAACTAAACATATTTTTGTAGATTTAAGACTTCAAAAATACGACTCTATATTTAAAAATTACATTTGAATAAAATTTAGTTGAATTTAATAACAACCCATTAGTTGGAAAATAAATATGAAAAATAAAATAGCAGCAGTACAAGCTTTTCACAAAGCTTTCGGATTGGGAATGAAAGATTCTCCAACCTCAGAACTAACAAAAGAAAAAAACGTACTTCGTTTTAATTTAATGAAGGAGGAAAACGAAGAATACTTAGAAGCCGCCAATGATAATGATTTGGTTGAAGTTGCCGATGCACTGGGAGATATGCTTTATATTTTATGCGGAACCATAATCGAACATGGAATGCAACATAAAATAGAAGAAGTTTTTAACGAAATTCAAAAAAGTAATATGAGTAAATTAGGAGCCGATGGAAAACCCATTTACCGAGAAGACGGAAAAGTATTAAAAGGACCAAATTATTTTAAACCGGATATTAAGGCTATTTTAGAGAAATAATTATTAGTAAATAACAGACAATTGTAGATATATAACCGTTGCCATTCATTAAAAAACGAACAGAAAACAAACAATGGATTTTTACAGAAAAACTACTTTAGGACTATTTGATAGTTCTCAAAAATCATTTATCATTCCAGTTTACCAAAGAGCATACTCTTGGGAAAAGGAACAATGGGAAACTTTTTTAAATGACCTGCTTGAACAAATTGAAGGACAAAATAATTATTTTTTTGGGAATATACTTTTAGAAACTTTAAAGAAAGATACGAAATACGAAATAATTGACGGACAGCAAAGAATTACAACACTAACAATTTTTATTCGTGCTATTCTTAATGTTTTGAGTAAGAGAAAAAATGAAGTAATATTAAATGAGTTTGACTTTCAAACAAAGGAAAGTATATACTTAAAAAATGGCGGAAATATTAAACTACGCCCTGTTGAATATGACAGAGCCTGTTATGATGCAGTAATAATAGATAACAAAAGTAATTTCGAATCTAATACACTTTCACAAGACAGAATAAAAAAATCAAAAAAATTCTTTGAAAATGAACTTGACAAATTGTCAACAGAAAAGGTACTTCGAGTTTTAGAAAAAATAGAAACTACGGACTTAACTGTTATAGAACTTGAAGGTAAAAAAGATTCTGCTTTAATGTTTGAACTTGAAAATAACAGGGGAAAAGATTTGACCAATATGGAAAAAATCAAATCTTATTTTATGTACCAAATGTACGTTTATAGCGACCCTGAAGAAGTTGAATCAAATATTGAAAATGTATCAAATATTTTCAAACACATATACCTAATCATAAACGATTTCAAAAAACTTAATGAAGATAGTGTTTTAATATATCATAATAATGCTTATATAAAAGGATTTAGTTATAGAACATTAGAAGACGTAAAGGAAGTTTTCAAAAAATCAAATGACAAAATAGAATGGATAAAAGATTATATAACTGAACTTCACACTTCTTTTTCAAATATGAAAAAGTTTGAAAATTCAAAAAATTATTTTGCTCTCAAATTAGGAGAATTAAATGCACCTGCATTTGTTTATCCATTTATAATTAAAGGTTATAAATTCTTTGGAGATGATGAAGAAAAACTAAATACTCTATTTAACTTCCTTGAAATATTGACATTTAGAGCCAAATTAATTAATAGTAGAGCAAATATTCAAGAACGTTTGAATTCAATATTACTTAACTTCAAAGGAAATTTAACAAAATTGATTTTAAAAGTAAAGAATAAACTGAATGAAACTTGGTATTGGGGAGATAACAATGCTAAAAGTTATTTGAATGGTGCAATGTACGGAAATAAAGTATTGAATTACTTGTTATGGCAATATGAAAATTCTATACAAAATAAAGGCTACAGTATTAAAAAATTCTCAATAGAAAATGAACAAATAGAACATATTTCACCACAAACCCCAACAAATGGAGAACCTTTAGAAACGGGGTATGAAGTAAATGAAAACAATGAATATTCGGAAGAATTTATAACGAATATTATTAGCAGTTTAGGTAATTTAATGCTTATATCAGGTTCACATAATGCTTCAATTGGAAACAAACCGTTTTCTGATAAAGTTAAGTCTTATAATCAAAATCCGCTTTTAAATCAACAAGCAGAAATTAAAGACTTTGCAATAAGTGAAAATGAACAGTTAGTTTGGAAATCAGAATCAATAGAAAAAAGGCATAATTACATTGTTAAATTTGCAGCAAACAAATGGAGTTTTGGCAGTATAAATATAGAGCATTTAAAAGATGAAATTGAAGATTATAAAACTGTAAACATTGCAAAAGAAAATAAAGAACTCACTGAAAATATTAATGTGAAACCAAAAAATAATGATACGTTGTTAATAGAATTGAACCCTAAATTAGAATCTGAATTTAAGCAACTTTTACTTGAAAGGAAACAGGCGTATATAACTACATTTTATGAAAATGGGACATCGGAACAAAAAACTTGGAAAGCAAAACGTTTTAGTGAAAGTTCGAATGTGTTAGGTAATTTAAGAACAAGAGCAGAATATAAAAATGGAAAATGGCAAGAAGACAGAGTGAGTAAAATTTATGTTTCTATTGATGAAAATAAAGAATAACGAAATGGCAACAAAGTATAAAAATAATAGCCGAAATAGTAGTGAATATGAAGATTTTAGTCCGCATCAACATTAGTAGAAAATAGAAAAATTCTACTTCCGAAATCGGCTACTATTCTTATACAAACCGTTACAAGCAAATAAAAACAAATTATTAATCAATTAAAATTAGAAAAAATGAAAAAACAAATTATTATTTTATTATTACTTGTGTCAGGATTTACTTATGTAAATGCTCAAGAATTAAAAGTTGAAAGTTCTTCTTCTGTAAATATCGAACAACTTCCAGAATATGTTGTTATAACCTCAGAAAATACTAAATTATTAGGTGGAATTAATATAACTATTGATTATAAAAAATCCGATTATGCAGATGTATTAGAGGAATTGGAAATTTTACTACAGAATAGAAAAAAATTAAGAATACGAAATCAAACAGATTTATTAAATACAATGTCTAAATTAGGATTTGAATATATTGATGCATTTAATGCTTCAGCAGGTACTTTAGGTGCTGGTGGCGGTGATGATGTTATAATATCAGGAAGTTCATCCAAATTCAGGATAAATATTGTATTCAGAAAAAAAGAGAAGTTTATAAACAAATAACTATAATCTGCTTGTAACAATAAATATACGTAATTGCGGGTTTAGTGTCTATTCAAAAGAGTTTGTATTATAAAATATTTAGTAATAAACCCAAAGTTAGGTGCCTTTTAAATCCGCAACTACGCATATTCAAATCGTCAGACTGTCTAAAAACTATCCTTAAATATTTAAAATTGAGAGCTTAAATATTTTCATAAAACATTGAATTTCTTTATCTTTAACTATGAGTTACATTCAAGGTTTTAACAGAAAACAAGCCGTTTTAATTCCAGAAACAATAGAGCAATTGATAGCAGAAAATAATCCTGTTCGGTTTATAGATGCTTTTGTAAATTCTTTAGCTGTTGTTGATTTT
>JAKITD010000052.1 GCA_021648265.1 Flavobacteriaceae bacterium
AGGAGAAGGATGGGATGGAACCTATAACGGAAACCCACTACCATCAAGCGATTACTGGTTTAGAGTAGAATACAAAGAAAACGAAACTAATAAAGAATTTAGAGGGCATTTTACCCTGAAAAGATAGTAGCATTATATTAAACCAAAAACCCATCTTGATTGTTGTCAAGATGGGTTTTACTGTTGAATTATGATTTGTTAAAATCAATTCATTTCATAAACAATAGTCATTGTGTAATTATTTCTAACGTTTTTTAAAGAAGCTGTATCTGTTAACCCGTACATTTCAAACTGCCCTTTTTGTTCAAATCTTGAATAAGACATATCTATGCTATATCGACCAAAATAAAAACCAAATCCGCCAGAAAAACCGTTTAAGTCACCAATAGTTGTCTTGTCTTTGTATGGGCTTTCTTCATATAAATAACCTGCTCGTAAGCTTAAAATGTTAAATTTATATTCGCCACCAATTTTAATACTTGATGCGCCTTTTAAGTTGTTGTTTATGTTGTTGTTTTCAGAAGAAAAATCTAGGTCGTTTGAGGGGCTAAATCTTGTAAAAGAATAGTCTTTGTATGAATAATCAAAGCTTAATAGCCCTTGTTTTCCGAAAATATAGGCTGCACTTGCTGCTATTTTCCATGGAGTTCGCAATTCATATTTGTAAAATACATTAATGATGTGTGGGTTAATGTATTCGTAATTAGTTTCTTCATTAATAGTTCTTTCGGTTTCTAGTGTTTGGTGGGTTTCATCATAAATATTGTACCAAATTGGTGTGTCATAAGTAAACCCTAATCTAATAGCATCACTAACTTTTGCGATTACACCAAACTGTGCAGAGAATCCTCTTCCGTAGGAAGAAAGGCTGTTTTCAAATCCTACATAGTTTACTAGACTTCCGTTATTAGAGTTGGATTCTTGTAAATATGTATATTGTCTGTAATTAAAATAATTGCTATTTAAATTAACCCCAAATGAAATTTTGTGATTTAATTGAGCAGCCATATTAAATGTGTATTTGCCGCTGTATCCGCTTGTGCTTTGGTTGTATGTTTGATTAAAGTTTCCGTCTGCAATAGTAGAATAATACTGGGTGTTATTAGGGTCGTTTTCTGTAGGGTTAATAATAAAACCTTGATAACCTAAAAAAGCATTTTGAGCAGATACTCCTTCCGTTTCGCCTAAATACTGGTATAAGCTTGAATTTGTTTCACCTTGTTGTAATTGCAATAAGTCTAAAGGAATACCATTGGCTTGATTTACGAAAAAAGCCCCTACTGAATTATTTCCTGTTCCTGCAACAAACACTTCATTATCAAAATTATTTGTTGCTATATAATTGAATCCTAATGAGAATTTATTCATTTTAGAACTTTCATTAGGAGTATTGAAAACAAAGACAAATCCTGCTTGATTAAAATTTAAATCTGCGTTGGATGATTCTGTATTTGTTCCGAAATAGTTTGATTTATTTCGATTGTCAACAACAGAAAATGTTGCTGTGCCAACACTCCTAATCATTACTCCACTAGCTGCTGGATTAATTGACAAAGAAGATACGTCGCCTCCAAGTGCTCCAAAAGCACCACTCATAGCGTTAAAACGAGCTGTGCCATTTAGTGTTTCAGTAGAATAACGCAATGCATCGGTAATATTTTGTGCATTAGTGACAGCCATAGATATAACTGTTATAAATAAGAACGAAATTCTTTTCATAAGTAATTAGTTTTAAAAAAATTGAAAGATTATAAGCCGCCTCTTCTGCCACCACCACCACGGGAACCACCACCTCTTGATCCGCCACCGTAACTACCGCCACCTCTTGAGCTTCCTCCAGAGCTTCTGTAGGAACTACTTGGACGAGTTGTTGATCTTGGTCTATAGGTAGATTTTCTTGTTGTGGAACTTCTTCTTGTAGAATTAGAAGAAGCACTAGATCGTCTTATATTGTTAGCTCTTGTGGTAGTTGATCTCCTATTTTGTTCACTTCTTGAGTAACTACCTCGTCTGTTTGAATACGTTGTCCCTCGCCTGGTCGAAGAACTTCTAATAGAAGAACCTCTATTGGAAGAATTCCTTCCGCTTGAACTATATCTTGATGATGATCGCCCAGCATAATAGTCCGTATTTCTTCTTCCTCTGTTATGAGCATAATTATTATAGCCTCCATAACCTCCGTAATAACCTCCATAACCATTGTAAAATCCACCGTACCCATAACCATAAGGATGGCCCCAACCGTAACCAAAATAAGGATTACCCCAGCCAAATCCCATTCCCCAACCAAATCCCATACCCCAGCCAAATCCCATGCCCCAGCCACCGTAAAAGTAAGGGTTGTATCCAAAGCCTTCATAAACATTAATAGAAACTTCGGTTGCATTGCTCCCCCAGCCACCATTTCCTTCGTTATAATTAGTTTCTTCAACTACATATCCATCTACGTCTAAAGTTTCGGTAGTGTAATATGCTTCAACATCGGTAATAATTGCATCTTCTTCCGGAATATCTTTATATGCGTTCGATTTGGTTTTAAAATATTGTTTGTAATAATTGTTTTTTGCAGTTTCTTCTTCAGCTTCTGCTTTAGAAACATCTTCTGTAGCTACTTTATTTTTTCCAGAGGAGTAGATTCCATCAGCTTCGTCATAATCATTTTGATTATGAGTTCCGCAAGATGAAAAAAGTAAAATCGTTAATCCTAGTAATAAGAATGAAGTAATTTTTTTAATAGAATATTTAAAGGTTTTCATAACAATAGCAATTTAATTGTTGGACATTATAAAATTAGTTAGTTTTGTCGAGAACTAAAACATTTTTAACAATAATTACAATATTTGTGCCAAACCCAACACTATGGCTAAAAATCTAACAAAACGCAGCGAGGATTACTCAAAATGGTATAATGAACTGGTAATAAATGCAGATCTTGCGGAGAACTCCGGAGTTAGAGGTTGCATGGTTATCAAGCCTTATGGATTCTCGATATGGGAAAAAATGCAAGCAGAACTAGATAGAATGTTCAAAGAAACAGGACATCAGAATGCGTATTTTCCATTACTTATCCCGAAATCATATTTTAGTAAAGAGGCAAGTCACGTAGATGGCTTTGCCAAAGAATGTGCAGTAGTAACACATTATAGATTAAAAGACGATGGAAAAGGAGGAGTTATGGTCGATCCAGATGCAAAACTGGAAGAAGAACTAATTGTTCGTCCTACTTCAGAAACTATTATTTGGGACACTTATAGGAAATGGATTCAATCCTACAGAGATTTACCATTATTAATAAATCAATGGGCAAATGTTGTACGTTGGGAAATGAGAACTCGTTTGTTTTTACGAACTACTGAATTTTTGTGGCAAGAAGGACATACGGCTCATGCAACCAAAGACGAAGCAATTACAGAAACTGAGCAAATGGTAAATATTTATGCAGAATTTGCCGAAAATTTTATGGCTATGCCAGTTATAATAGGACTTAAAACCGAAAGCGAACGATTTGCTGGAGCTCTTGAAACCTATTGTATTGAAGCGTTAATGCAAGATGGAAAAGCTTTACAGGCTGGAACTTCTCATTTTTTAGGACAAAATTTTGCAAAAGCTTTTGATGTGAAATTTACAGCTAAAGATGGAAAACAAGATTATGTTTGGGCAACTTCTTGGGGAGTTTCTACAAGATTGATGGGAGCTTTGATTATGACACATAGCGATGATAAAGGGTTGGTTTTACCTCCCAATCTTGCTCCAGATCAAGTGGTAATTGTACCGATTTATAGAAACGATGAACAATTTGAAGCGGTAAGTGAAGTTGCAAAAGAAGTAATGGCTGAACTCCGTGCCGAAGGAATTCGAGTAAAATTTGATGATAGAGACACTTATAAACCTGGTTGGAAATTTAACGAATATGAGTTAAAAGGAGTGCCAGTTAGATTGGCAATTGGACCAAGAGATGTTGAAAATGGAACACTGGAATTAGCAAGAAGAGATACGTTGACAAAAGATTCGGTTTCAAGAGAAGAAGTGGTTTCTGTGGTAGTTGATTTAATGAGTGAAATTCAGAAGAATCTATATGTTAAAGCAGCAGGTTTTAGAGAAGAAAATACTACTGAAGTAAATACATATCAGGAATTTAAAGAAGTACTAGAAACTAAAGGTGGTTTTATATTAGCACATTGGGATGGTACAGTTGAAACGGAAGAGCAAATAAAAAAGGAAACAAAAGCCACCATAAGATGTATTCCTTTGGACGCAAAAGAAGAGGAGGGAAGCTGTGTGGTTACTGGAAAACCTTCCAATAAAAAAGTGCTTTTCGCAAAGGCGTATTAATTTTTATAAAAAAAGTAATGTTAGATTTGTAGCATTCAAAAATAGTTGTATTTTTGCACCCGCTTGAAAG
This sequence comes from Flavobacteriaceae bacterium, assembly GCA_021648265.1. Taxonomy (GTDB): domain Bacteria; phylum Bacteroidota; class Bacteroidia; order Flavobacteriales; family Flavobacteriaceae; genus Marifrigoribacter. Next base: position 4,403 of record JAKITD010000052.1, read on the forward strand.
ACATAATTATTGTAATGTTGTTTTGAAAAGCTTGAAATAAAAATTAATGGTCCGTTCGTCTAGGGGTTAGGACGCCAGGTTTTCATCCTGGTAACAGGGGTTCGATTCCCCTACGGACTACAAAAATTAAGAATTAAAACAAATAAAATGGCGAATCATAAGTCAGCATTAAAGAGAATTAGAAATAGCGAAGTAAAGAGATTGCGTAATCGGTACCAACACAAAACGACTCGTAACGCAATAAAAAAATTGCTTGAAACTTCAACAAAGAAAGATGCAGAGAAGTTATTTCCTAGAGTTGTTTCTATGATTGATAAGTTAGCTAAGAAAAATGTTATTCATGATAACAAAGCTGCTAATTTAAAATCGAATATGGCTAAACACGTAGCTGCTCTTTAATAAAAGAATTTTTAAATGTATAAACTCCTTTAGGTTTTCCTGAAGGAGTTTTTTTGTTGCAATAATTTTAAATTACAAAAGTTTATTAAAATATGATAATGGTACCAAAATAGCATAAAAAGCAAAAGCCATCTAGTTCTTAGATGGCTTTTGCTTTTTATTAAATATAGTTTTGTTACCTATTCATTGAAACTAAAAACTCTTCGTTATTACGAGTGTTTTTAATTCGGTCATTAATAAATTCCATTGCTTCAACAGGATTCATATCGGCTAAATATTTACGCAATACCCACATACGTTGTGTCACGTTTTCTCCTAATAATAAATCGTCTCTTCTTGTTGATGAAGAAGTAAGATCGATCGCAGGAAAAATTCTTCTATTAGAAATTTTACGATCCAATTGAAGTTCCATATTACCAGTTCCTTTAAATTCTTCAAAGATAACTTCATCCATTTTAGAACCCGTTTCGGTAAGTGCCGTTGCTATAATAGTCAAAGATCCACCGTCTTCAATATTACGAGCAGCACCAAAGAAACGTTTTGGTTTGTGTAATGCATTGGCATCTACACCGCCACTTAATATTTTACCACTAGCAGGTTGTACCGTGTTATATGCTCTTGCTAAACGTGTAATTGAATCTAAAAGTATCACTACATCGTGACCACATTCTACCATACGTTTTGCTTTTTCTAAAACTAGATTTGCAATACGAACATGTTCGGTAGCTTCCTTATCAAAAGTAGAAGCGACTACTTCACCTCTTACATTTCGTTGCATATCGGTTACTTCTTCTGGACGTTCATCGATTAATAAAATAATCTGATAAACCTCTGGATGATTCGCTGCAATAGCATTAGCAATGTCTTTTAATAACATTGTTTTACCTGTTTTTGGTTGCGAAACAATCATACCGCGTTGTCCTTTTCCAATAGGAGCGAACATATCGATAATACGAGTTGAAAGACTTGCTTGTTTGTCTGCTAAATTAAATTTTTCAGTAGGAAATAAAGGGGTTAGATGTTCAAATGCAACTCGGTCACGTACTACATTTGGACTTTGACCATTGATCTTACTTACCTTTATTAAAGGGAAATATTTTTCACCTTCTTTAGGTGGTCTAACTTGACCTAGAACGGTATCACCCGTTTTTAAACCAAACAATCTTATTTGCGATTGTGAAACATAAATATCATCTGGGGACGATAAATAGTTATAATCACTAGAGCGTAAAAAACCATAGCCATCTTGCATGATGTCTAATACCCCTTCACTTTCTATAATACCATCAAATTCAAAATCGGGTTGACGATACCTGTTACGGGTATCTTTATTGCCGTCTTTTCCTCTGTTTTGATTTGGATTCGGTTTATTTTCTCTTTTATTATTCTGATTGTTGTGCTTAGGCCTGTTGTCAGTTTTTTGACGTTTGTCATCATCAGTGTTTTTATTTTGCTGAGGATGTCTAGGCTTTTGCTCCGTTTTTTGACGTTTGTCATCATCTCCCGTTTTATTTTGTTGCGGGTGATTTGGTTTTTGAGCTTGTGTTTTTTGATTTTGATTATCGTCTCTTTGTTGGCGAGGACGGGTTTCTCTTTGCGGACGGTTTTGTTTGCGTTCTTGCTGAGTGTTCTTGTTCTCGGTTTTCTCTTGAGAATCTTGTTTAGGAGCAGGAGTTTCTACTTTTGTTTCTTTTACGACCGATTTTACTGCGGAAGGGTTTGCTGCTTGATGGTCTAATATTTTATATACCAAGTCTAATTTTTTTAAGCTACGGAATTTTGGCACTCCGGAAGCTTTAGCAATTTCCTGAAGTTCAGGTAATTTCTTTGCTTTTAATTCTGAAATTTCTAACATTTAAATATATGTGAGTTTAATTTGATACTATTGAGTATTCCTAGAAGGAAATTATTTTTTGAAAATTTATCGAAGACTAAGTAACCTTTATTGAATTGATTACGTATTGATATTGCAATAGTACAACATTATTTTAGTAATCGCATTTATTTTTAAAAAAAGATAGTGTATTTTTGCACCCTACTTATTTATTAGTATTAATGTTACAACGCATACAAACAGTTTATTTATTTATCTCTGCTTTAATTATTGGAGCTTTATATGTATGGTTTCCTGTAATATTAAATAAAGCTGAAGAAGTAATAATAAGTAATAACGAACCTTTAGTTATGGGGTTGTTGTTTGGGTCTATTGCTTTAGCATTGATTTCAATTTTTAACTTTAAAAAACGTCAATTACAATTTGTGATTAATCGTTTAAATATCATATTAAATTTTTTATTACTGGGAGTTTTCGTTTACAGATCACTAACGCTATCCGGAGAAACTTTGGTTTCAGAGAAGGGTATTGGGGTTTTGCTTCCTATCATTTCTATCGTTTTTTTAGTCATGGCCAATAAGGCCATTAAAAAGGATGAAGACCTCGTAAAATCTGTGGATCGGTTACGCTAAACCGCAAATCTTAGTATATTTTGAAACCCTAAAAGAATGCCATCTTTTAGGGTTTTTGTTTTTTATGAAGAACTTTTTCTTAATGATTAAGTTTTTATTTGTATTTTTAAATGATTAATTATTTTTATGAAAAAATTTATATTTTTATTAGTAGTACTATTATTTATTTATAATGGGTATTGTCAAGATTCGTATAAAACAGAATCAGGTATTGTCTATAAAATAGGAGATACGTTAAGAATAGGTAGCCCGCTAAGTCATTTAGGCTGGAGGTCTGTCTACAGAAAAAAAACTAACAAATACATGTCAAATAAAAATCTGATTAAAAAGGATGTTTTAATTGTAGGAGTTGATACAAAAATAGATCCTGTTATTTTAATTTTTGAATATAAAAGGACGAAGTTTAAAGTTGAAATTGATGATGCTTTAAGAAATAAGGAAGTTATCCCTCCTCTAGAAAGAGAATTAATAAACAAAGGTTTCTCTAATAAATATCAGCTTTTGAAACAATTAAAGGATTTATTAGATATAGGTGCAATTACAGAATATGAATATAAGGTTGAAAAAAAGAAAATATTACAATCAAATTAAAGACATTATCTTTCAAGTTCAATAACCTCCAAATTTCCAATCTTATCACCATTAATTTCAAAACGGAGCATCGTTCTTACTTTATGAAAACCGTGTGTGCCAATGGCTCCAGGGTTCATATGGAGCAATTCTAGTTTTTTATCGTTCATTACTTTTAAGATATGAGAATGACCTGTGATAAATAATTTAGGTGGATTTCTTTTTATTTCTTCTCGAATAGCTGGGCTGTATCTTCCTGGGTAACCTCCAATATGTGTAATCCAAACATCCACGTTTTCACACATAAACCGATTGTTTAAAGGGAATTCTGTTCTTGCTTCTGCATTATCAATATTACCATAAACAGCTCGTAAAGGTTTTAGTTTTTTTATAGTATCGGTCACTTTTAAATCACCAATGTCACCTGCGTGCCAAACCTCGTCGGCTTGCTTTACATATTTGATAATAGTATCGTCTATATGACTGTGAGTATCGGAAAGTAATAGTATTTTTTTCATACAATTACCTGTGAAGGCAGGTATCTGGTTAATTAACAATTGAAAGTTTAATAAAGTTAAAGGAGTTAAAAGTAAATCTAGGATAATAAATGACAGATTGCTTCTTCGTTCCTCATCGCAAAGACAACATATTTAACATTTTCAACGATTGTTTTTTATATATCTTTGAACTTTGCAACTTCACTAAGTTATGTTGCACAACGGCAAAAATACAAGATTCCTTGCGATATTTTATAGATTTAGCATACAACGGTAAAAACTACCACGGTTGGCAAATACAGCCCGACGCAATAACGGTACAAGAAGTTTTGGAAAATGCACTGTCAACTTTACTTCGGAAAGAAATTCAGGTGGTTGGAGCAGGCAGAACAGATGCGGGAGTTCACGCCAAACAGTTGTTTGCTCATTTTGATTTTGAAGAAATTGAAGATGTTTCAGGTTTGCAATATAAACTGAATTCATTACTTCCGAAGGATATTTCTATTCAGAATATATTTCAAGTAAAAGAAGATGCTCATGCTCGTTTTGATGCTGTTGAAAGGGAATATGAATATGTGATTACACTTCAGAAAAACCCTTTTTTAGAAGATTTTGCACATCTAATTCATCATCAGCCAGATATGGACTTGATGAATAAAGCAGCAAACGAGTTATTGAACTATAAAGATTTTCAATGCTTTTCTCGATCTAACACCGATGTAAAAACGTATTATTGTGATGTAAAAGAAGCATACTGGAAAAAGGAAAATTCGCAGTTAATTTTCACCATAAAAGCAGATCGGTTTTTAAGAAATATGGTAAGAGCCATTGTAGGAACTTTATTAGATGTTGGTTACAAAAAAACATCTTTAAGCGATTTTCACGAAATAATAAAAAGTAAAAATAGAAGTAATGCAGGAGCTTCGGCACCGTCAAAAGGACTCTATTTAACTCGGGTAGTTTATACTGAGGATATAAAATATTAGGACAATTTTATTTACATCGTGACTCTAAGTCACGGTGTAAATAGTAATTAAAAAAGATCCCTGCTGGAGTTTATATTGAGCAGGGTCGAAATGCAGGGAATATTATGGCAGCATCAGGAAAAGCATTCGATTTAAATTTATTTAAAAGGTTATTGGTTTTTACCAATAATTATCGAGGCACTTTTTATTATGTAGGTTTTGCTGCAGTAATAATGTCGGTGTTAGGAGTAATTCGTCCCTTGTTAATGCAAAAAACAATTGATGAGTCCATCGTTCCAAAAGATAGCGAAAATTTGGTTTTTTACATCTCCTTAATGGTAGGTGTCTTGTTGTTGGAAACCCTTTTTATGCTCACCTTTATCTTTTTTACCAACTGGTTAGGACAAAGTGTTATTAGAGATATTCGAGTAAAACTCTTTAAATTAATGTTGAGTTTTAAATTAAAATATTACGATAAAAGCGCCGTTGGAAGGCTTACCACTAGAGCCGTAAACGATATTGAAACCATCTCCAGTATTTTTAGCCAAGGTTTGTTTATGTTGATAAGTGACCTGCTAAAAATGGTAGTTATCATTGGTGTTATGTTTTACCAAAGTTGGGAATTAACACTGATAGTTTTTTCAATATTACCCGTAGTTTTATATGCAACAAGAATTTTTCAAAGAGCGATGAAAGTTGCTTTCGAAGAAGTTAGAAGTCAGGTTGCCAATCTAAATTCATTTGTACAAGAGCGAATTACAGGTATGAAAATCGTTCAAATATTTACTCGCGAAAAAACAGAATACAAACAATTTAAAGAAATTAACCAAAAGCACAAAAAAGCGTGGATTAAAACAGTTTGGTATAATTCAATTTTCTTTCCGATTGCAGAAATGTCTTCATCGGTTGCTATTGGTTTGGTAGTTTGGTACGGAGGATTAAATGCTGCAGAAGGCGGAATAATTAGTCTAGGAATTATCGTTGCTTTTATAGATTTGTCGCAAATGTTATTTAGACCGCTACGTCAAATTGCAGATAAGTTCAACACCCTACAAATGGGAATGGTTGCAGCAAGAAGAGTTTTTGAAGTCTTAGATACCGAATCGCATATTGAAGATGTAGGAACAAAACTACTCGCAAATACCAATGGGTTGATAGAGTTTAAAAATGTTCATTTTTCATATATTGAAGATGAAAAAGTTATAAAAGGTATTTCATTTACTGTAAAACCTGGAGAAACAGTGGCAATTGTTGGTGCAACTGGTGCAGGAAAATCGACGATTATCAATTTGCTTTCTCGTTTTTATGAAATTGATAAAGGCGATATTTTAGTAGATAATATTTCAATTAAAGACTATACATTAAAGTCTTTGCGGAATAATATTGCCGTTGTTTTACAAGATGTTTTCTTGTTTGCAGATTCTATTTTAAACAATATTACTTTAAATAATGATACTATTTCTGAAGCTGAAGTAATTGCTGCTGCCAAGGAAATTGGGGTTCATAAATTTATAAGTTCATTACCAGGAGCATATCATTATAATGTTAAGGAACGAGGAGTGATGCTTTCTTCTGGACAGCGACAATTATTAGCATTTTTAAGGGCTTATGTAAGCAATCCAAGTATCTTGATTTTAGATGAAGCAACCTCGTCCATAGATTCGTATTCCGAAGAAATGATACAAATTGCTACCGAAAAAATCACCAAAGGAAGAACTTCAATTATTATCGCTCACCGTTTGGCAACCATTAAAAAAGCAGATAAAATCATTGTAATGGACACCGGAGAAATAGTAGAAATTGGAAATCATAAAGAATTATTAGCTAAGGAAAATGGCTATTATAAAAACTTATATGAAGTGCAATTTTTAGATAAAGAGACTGGTTAGTTTACATCAGTTACAGCATTTGAAAATTCTTGAAAACTACCGTAAACTAAAGTCATAATTACAAGATAAATTACTGAAAAAAGTATAATAAAACCAAGGAGTACTAAAAGAAACAAAATGGTTTTTAGAATAATTCTTTTGAAACTTAAATTAAAAAGACGTTTTAAACAGTAAGAAGAATATATAAAATGAAATACAAACATTACGATCGCTGAAGTGCCAAAAGAAACTCCAAAAAAAGCGTCAATTAATGTAATAAAAGAACTAGTAATAGTTGTTTGTGCTAGTATATACATGAAAATCACCAAATGTTCAGCGTAATTAAACTTTTTATTTTTCAGAAAAACAATGCGAGACATCAATGCATATAAAGGTGCATATAACATCATGATAATTGATTTATAATTACTTGTAATTATTAGATTGTTATTACTAATTTCTTCTTGCCCCTCAAATGAAATTGATGAGAGATTGTATAAATCTGGAAAAAATCTAGAAAATATAAGTATTTGAACTCCCGAAATAGTTAACGCAATAGCAAAATAACGAATTACGTTTACATATTTTTCTCGTGTGCCATCAATATAGCCGCCAATAACATCTTCAGGTTTAGAAAAAAGATAAATAAAAGTTTGTAAAAATTTATTGTCGTACTTTAAAAACTGATGACTAAAGCTTTTAAGAAGTAATTTTAAAGTGAGTCTATTTCTTATAATTTTAGCACCACACTTATTACAGTAATTGGCATCAGATTTTAATTTCGTTTTACAATTTTTACACAACATAATTATTGCGATAAATCTTTTTCAAGTATTTCATTGAGTTCTTCGATGTCTTCAAAAAGCACAAAATTACCGTCATTAATATAGGAAATCTGTCCATTTTCTTCAGAAACCGTTAAACAAACTGCATCGGTTTTTTCGGAAATACTTACCGCAGCACGATGTCGTAAACCAAATCGCTGTGGGATTTCGCGTTCGTTGGTAACTGGTAAAACAACTCTTGTAGCAGTGATGTTGTTTTCTTCAATAATCATTGCTCCATCATGTAATGGGCTGTTTTTGTAAAAAATACTTTCAATAATGGGTTGGTTGATTTCAATATTCATTTCATCACCAGAGGTCTTTACAAAATCCAAACTATTAGTACGTTTAAAAACAATTAAAGCACCCGTTTTGGATTTACTCATATTTTCACAAGCTTGAGTTACTGCTTCAATATTTGTTATTAATTTTCCTTTATCGGAAGACCTAAATTGCTTGATAAATTTTCTACGAGCACTAAAATTAGTAGATCCTAACATTAATAAAAACCGCCTAATTTCCTGTTGAAAAACCACAACTAAGGCTACCATTCCAACACCAAGAAAGCCGCCAAGAATCTTACTAAGCATTTCCATTTCAAGGAGTTCAGTGACTTTCCAAATAGCGTAAATCATTACGATTCCTATAAATATATTGATAGCAACTGTGCCTTTAATAAGACGGTAAACGTAATATAATAGTAATGCAACAAGTACAATGTCTATTATATCTATGGTTCTGATGTCAACTATTTCCAATGGTTTTTAGTTTTTTTACTTCCTGAATCAAGTTCAGGAGGACAAAGTATTTATATTAAACATTTATACTTGTTAACTCGTTGTGCATTTGTAAATGAAATATAAAAGTCGCTCAATTGATTAAAAAACCCTGTATATTTACTTGATAATCAAACAATTGAATACAATAATGACTTTAGAGCAAATTACAACAAAATTTTGTAAGTATTACAAACAGTACCAAAAAAAGAAAGTTTTTTAATACAAATTAGAGTGCCAAAACTTAAAGATATAGAATTAATAACAATAAATTTAACTACTGAATACAGAAGTATAAGTATTGAATGTTAGTTGCTTATGGTTGTTTTAGGTAATTTAAAACTAAAGATTGGGCGTTCTGTTTACAAGCGAAGAAGGCGAAAATTAGTTGCTCCCATTTCATCTTAGTATTTAAAGGTTTGAAAGGTTATTGTTTTATAGGTAATTTTGTGGCAAGATACTGTTTATTGGGTTTAAGTATCTGTTAATAAATAACTGATACATTTCGGCTTGCTATTCTGCCCTTTTTCTTCGCTAATCCCGATGCTTCGGGATTAACTTTAAAAAAGAACATAATTCCTACCCCGATTCTGCACCATTTATTTCTTAACAGATACTAATTGTTAGTTTTTATGATCTGCTTGAAGAGTAATTTGCCTATTCTTGTTTAAATTAAAATTACTGCTTTGAACTGTAACTTTTGTAAAGGTGGTTTTTGACACGTATTGATAGTGCCCTACAGGCAACTCAATAGATGTGTTAGTATTTGCAGCAACAATAATACTTTCGTGTTGATTTTTATTATTTGTAAACTCTATTTTTCTTGAATAATAATTAGGATTATTAATCTTTATTGTAAAATATTGTGTGTTGGAATTGGCAGATATTTTATCTGTTGCACTAATTTTTTGCAGTTGAGATTCGCAGGTTTTAACCCGAAACTCTCCTTTAAATTCTTTAACTTTTTCTGCTCCTAATATATGCCTGCTTTTTCTTTCTAGAATTCTATATGCATAGGACTGAGCTTTTAAACCTTTAAAACAAGATTTGGTTTGAGGGTTTAGAATTATTTCTTTTTCAACTAATTTTGATAAGCCTAAAATATTGATGCTATAAGTATCATCGGTATTATTATAAAAACAATAATCACCAACGTTTTCTATTTCACAATTTTCAAGGTTTAAAAACAATGCTAAATCATAATCTATTGGTAGTTTATCAATCACCGAGGCATAAACTTCTCCTGTTTGTGGGCTTATTGCGTAGAGGTTTACTTTAATAACTGTTCCGTAAAGAAAAACTTTTCCTGTTATAAACGCATCGAGACCTATTATCATACCAAATTTTTTTGCTGTTTGAGGGTCAATTAAGCCGTCATTGTTTAGTTGATGCTCATCTAATAGTTCGTCTATAAAACTTCGGTCTATAACTTTTGGAATTAGTCCATCTTTAATTATAAATCCGTAGAATTGGTTATTTGTATAGTCGCTTAACTTAGTTTTTTCTTTTTTAATATTAAAAAAAGGGAAAACACCAACAGATTTTATTTTTTTTATTTTCAATTTTGAATACATCTCTAAAGCTAGTTTTTCTAACTGCTCATCGAATGTTTGGGCCTTAGAAATTGTAAAAAATAAAATTAAAATAATTAGGGTATATTTTTTCATATATCTATAATATTTATTAAATCTGACAAATGCTGTTTGCTCCCAAAGTGTAGGGAGTCATTCTGTTGTGTGTTAAGTCTTTTAAACATGCTCGTTTTATAATTTAAGTGTAATTTTAATTAAGTAAAAGCCTTGATATTGCTTGTTGTTTTGCTTTGTTTTTTGAAAAACCTGAGCCTGTAGCGTTAATTAATCCGTCATCCAGTTTTTTTTGAGTACTGTTTGATATAATAGTATAAGACAATTCTATATCGCAAACAACTAAGCGTTTGTTGGTCTTGCTTTCTCTATAATTATATGTAGCTATTCCTTTACAGGTGTATTTTTCTTTTGTTTTTGTATAATTTTTTTTAAAAAATGCACTTATAGAGTTGTCTAAAACATTATTGTTTGTAATGACTATTTTAGTTTTTGTTGCTATTTCTTTTGTGGAACTGCCTTTTTCTTTAGGCTGTTCTTTGGGTTCAGCTTTTTTTTTATCTAAAGTTATATTTTCTTTTTTTAAATTATCATTTTTTTTTCCTTTATTATTAACCACAACTTCTTTAAACCATCTTCGTTTGCCTGTATCATTATTTTGCTTAAAATAAGTAAGCATAATTTCTTTTGTAGCAGGTTTTAAAGGCTCATTATAGATACGCCCTTTTTTATCGTATAATTCAACCTTTCCTTTTTTATTCAAATTATAATAATAATTTAAATCTCCGTGATAGTTATAATTGGCAACTTCTATTTTTTGAGGAATAGGTTTCTCTTTTTTTTCTACAATCAAATCTTTTACAATCCAAATGCTAATTAAAACTGCGGTTATTAATCCTACATAAATTAATGGGTTTAAAGAATGTGGTTTTTTGTTTTTTGATACACCCGTTTTATCCACAACTTCTTTACCAATCAATTTTGTTTTGCTTTTTTCTGTAGCGTTCCCTTTTAAATACTCCGAATAAGGACGAGGATTATAATCTATAATAAAAGCGGTAAAACTATATGCTTCTTCATATCTAAAAGTACTACTACTTGAAGTAAGAAAATTTTGTATTGGTTTAAGCTTGTCTATATCTACTTTGCCAACTAATTCATAAAGATTATTGGAGTTTTTATGAAATTTAAAAAAAGACTTAATAATATCTTCATCTTGAGTTCCAACTTTTTCTTGAAGTAAAGTCAAGCATCTTTTTTTTATACTCAAAGGGGTTGTTTCGGGTAAAAATATATGCCCTTCTTCTTTATGTTTTTTTTTAATCTCCTCTTTATAAGTATTTATATTTCTTTTAATCATAAGCAAAAAGGGAATTTAACGGAATTTCAAAAAACCTCGCAGAACCCTACATAATTTGGATAAAAGACATTGAATAACTCTTTTTATTTGTAGCTGTATTTAGTTCTTGTTTTAACTCGCAATTAAAACAAATGTACAAAACTAAATACAATAACTGAAGTAGTTGAGCAATAGGAATAATTTCTTGGAAGGATTAAACCTTTGCTTTTCTACTTCATACTTCCAAAAAAAAATGCTGACAGGACTATTCTAGATACCATATCTGGACAGCAATCTTAATGTTTAATTTTTAAAATCAATAAAAATGAAAAAAATAATTTTTTTAATTTCGTGGGTACTTTTTAGTACCGTATTTTTATCTTGTGAAGGTGATGACTTTTTAACCGAAGAAACACTACAAGAACAAGTAAATAATGATGCGTATAATACTGATGAAGATGATACTGATGATGTTTTACAAGAGCCTGATGATGATTAAAATATCCTAAAATATTTAAGCAATTTTTACAATAATTTGTAAAAATTGCTTAATTTTAGTTTCTTGAATAATTAACTTATGGCTCTAAAACAAATCTTACTGTTTTTTCTTATTTGTAGTATCCAATTTGTTTTTTGCCAAAACACTAAAAAAGAAGACTCGTTAATTTACAAAAAATCAACAGCAAAACTGCTTTTCAAAAAATCAATAGAATATTATAAATCAAATCAATATGACAGTGCTTTTTTTTATGCTACCAAAGCAAAAACACACTATGTTTTATTACAAGACACTATTAATATTGCAAAAACACTAATCAACCTTGCTCTTATTCAACAAAAAGAAAAAAATTTTGTAGAAAGTGAATTAAATGCCATTAAATCGCTTCATTATTTTAAACTGCTAAATAGAGTACAGAATGTTGCAACTATTTACCATCAATTAGGTGTTCTATCAAAAATGCAACATCAATACAATGATGCAATTAAGTACTACCAAAAATCTTTAGAGATACAAAAAACACTTAAAAACAAACAGCATTTAGAAATTGCCTCTCTGAATAATATTGGAATTATCTATAAATCTATGGGTAATTATGCAAACGCTATAACCTATTTTAACAAAGCATTGCAATATGATAGCATTGCAGAAAAACACCCTAAAAAACATGCACGCTTAATAGATAATAAAGCCTACGTATATATATTATCTGGAAAAACAAACACTGCTTTGCTGGAAGATTTGTTGCAAAGTTTGAGTATCAGGAAAAAAATAAATGATGTTTCAGGAATGGTTGTTTGTAATATCCATATTGCCAATTATTATAAGAAAACAGAACAGTTAAATAGCGCTTTGCCGTATGCAAGCGAAGCAGTAAAACTTGCAAGAACAACAAATAATGACGATTTTTTAGAGGCATTACTTTGTGCCGCAGCGGTTGATACTGCAAATTCTGCAAAATACTTTAAAAAATATATACAACTTAATGATTCCTTACTTTTAAAAGAACGAAGTTTTAGAAATAAAACGGCAAGAATAAAATATGAAACTAAAGAGAAAGAAAAAGAAAACCTACAATTAAAAGCAGCAAATGCTGAGCAGGAATTACAACTAGAAAAAGAAAATAAACGCAAACAATATTTTGCCTTTGCATTATTGACATCACTATTTACTTTAGGTGTTTTTGGATTTTATTACAGACGTAACAAAAAACAAAAAGCAGTTATCGAAAACCTCCAAAAAGACCTGCATCATAGAGTTAAAAACAACTTGGCAATTATAGATTCTTTGGTAGAAGACATTAAAGATGAGTTTAATGATAAAGATTTCACCTCAAAACTAACCGATTTACAAAACCGTATTGATAGCATCAATGAGGTACATAGCCAATTATATCTAAATACCGATATTACCAACCTAAAACTCAAAAAATATGTAGAAAAACTAACGAAAAATGTGCAGCAATCATTCGCAAAAGAAAATGTGAGTATCAATAATACTATTGACGATTCGCTTACCCTTACTGTAGCACAATCTTTTCCTGTTGGTCTTATTACCAATGAGTTTTTAACCAATTCTTTTAAATACGCCTTTGCTGATGAAGAAAAAGGAATCATAAATATAGATATTCAAGAAAAATCACAAAACTATATATTCTCACTTTCCGATAATGGCAAAGGACTACCAAAAAACTTTTACATTTCAAAACTCGATTCATTTGGCATTGACGTAATGAAACTATTAAGCAAACAACTAAACGGTACATTCTCTCTTGATGGAAAAAATGGTGTACATTTAACAATTAAATTTCCTAAGTAAATCTAAAACATAAATAATAACAGTCATAGACCTAACAGGTTTTTAACCACTAGGATTCGAGACTGTTAGTTCTTATGTGAAGAAAAATAAAAACTAAAAATGAAAGCACACATATTAATAGTAGAAGATGAAGCATTATTATACAAACGAATGCGAAAAGTACTAGAAAAAGAAAACTATACAGTTGATCAATATACGCCAAGTGTTGCAGATGCTATTGCCTGTATTAATACTAAACGCCCAGATATTGTATTGTTGGATATTGACTTGCAAGGCAAACAAACAGGTATAGATTTAGGCAAGAAACTCCATGAAATTTATAATATTCCATTTATATATGTTACTGGTTTTGATGATGACCAAACATTCTATGACGGACTGAGTACACACCACGAACATTTTATTGTAAAAACAAAACCTCGTTTAGATCCTAAAGAAATAATACGAATCATACAAACCGTTTTAAAACGAAACACTACAAACGATACTACTTTCGCCAAAGAAGGCATTATTGGTTTGGTTGGCTATTTGGACGATGTAAAAAACTACAGCAATAATGCTGTTGCAAAAATACCTGTTAAATATGAAGATATTGCCTATTTTACCATAAAGCCATTTAGTAACGAGAATGATGATGTTGAGAAACTACGAGCAAACTATTTATGGTTTTTAACCAAAGATAACGAATATTATTTCTTAAAAAAATCACTAAAAGAAGTAATACGAGAACTGCCACATTATTTTGTACGTATTAACGAAAGTTATGTTGTAAATGTTTCTGCCAATATATTACAAGGACGTATTAATGGCTCACGATTATCTATAATGAACCAAGAAATAATTATTAAAGATACTTATAAAAAGGAATTTAAAAAACGGTTTGAGTTGTTGTATCAATCGTGATTTAGTTACTCATACGATGACTTTGAGTCATCGTATGAGTGTTTTTAGGTTTTTTTACTTTTCCTAAAAATTCGGATTTGGTTTGTGTGGTAATTACTCCATTTAATATTCTAATGGCTCTCTACTTGTGTGTCTTACTCTTAATATAATGATTTCGGCTTCCTTTACTTTGTAAGTTACTCTATACCTCTCAAAGGCTCTATAATTTCCGTTATTATTTTTTTTAAATCTATCCAAGCTAAATTTCTCTGGATGTAATGCTAACTCTTTTGTGGCGTCTCTAATGGATTCTCTAACTTTATTTGCAGCAATAACAGAACTTTTTTTGATGTGTTTATGTTCTTTTTCTAATTGTAAATAGGCTTTTGTATCCCAAACAATTTTCTTTTTCACCATTTTTCCATCATTTTTTCAACTTCTTCTTGCGTGTAAAATTCCCCATTTTCAATTCTTGCTTCTGCCTCATCAAGTTCTTTATTGTATTGCTCAACACTTATACGTTTTGGTTGTATAACTTCTGTTCTATACTTTAACATCAGGGCAGAATCATACTTTCAAATTCAATATTCTGAGTAAATAGTCTTCGTTCCAGCCAGCTTCAAGTCTTTTGCTTTTCATTGATATTTTTTTAGAAGTTTCATTTTTTAATAAGTTTAAAGCTA
>JAKITD010000053.1 GCA_021648265.1 Flavobacteriaceae bacterium
CTAAGTAGTTGATTTTTCATTATTAAAGAGGAATTTAATTGGTAAGCAATATAAAAAAAGCATCACTAAAAAAATAGTGATGCTTTTAAATAATTTATCAATTATATTAATGACTTCCTGTTGCTTCAGTTAAAACTTTCATGGTGTCTCCTAAATTAAAGCTTGCTGCTTTCATACGAGGTGGATATTCTTTAAATGTTCCAATGAACTTTCCTACATATTCTGTTGCTGGTAACAATAGGAAAACATGGTCTAAATACCAATCCCAATAAGTGTTAGAAGTAAGGGTAGCCATCTCATAAGGATCTCGTCTTAAATTATAAATCCAAGGGACTCTCATAGTTTCCATTGGTGTTGACCAAGTAAGCATTGTTCCTGCTTCGTTTTGTTTCATAAATGTTACTTTCCAATCGTTATAACGTAGTGCCATTAACTCTCCATCATCTGAAAAGTAAAATAACTCTGTACGAGCTCCTTTTTTCTCTTTTCCAGTTAAAAATGGTAACATGTTATAGCCATCTAAATGAACTTTATATGTTTTTCCATTGATTGTTTTTCCTTTTAATAACTCTTCTTTTACATTATCATTTCCTGCGGCAGCCACATAAGTTGGTAGCCAATCCATACCCGACATAATTTCATTAGATATTGATCCAGCTTCTATGTGTCCAGGCCAACGTACCATAGATGGAGTTCTCCAACCACCTTCCCAATTGGTGTTCTTTTCTCCTCTAAAAGGATTTACACCTGCATCTGGCCACGTGTTTTTGTGTGGTCCGTTATCTGTTCCGTATTGTACAATAGTGTTATCTGCTACACCTAATTCGTCTAATAAATCTAATAGTTCACCAACGTGCATATCGTGTTCTACCATACCATCACCATATTCATTCTGCCCAGAAAGACCACGATTTTCCTCTTTTACGTGTGTTCTAAAGTGCATACGTGTTCCGTTCCACCACACAAAAAATGGTTCGCCAGATTTTACAGCTTCTCTTATGAATTTTTTTGCTACAGCAATGGTTTCATCATCTACAGTTTCCATTCTCTTTTTTGTCAATGGTCCTGTATCTTCAATTCTTCCATCAGCATAGGAATGAATTACTCCTCTTGGTCCAAAATTTTTGGCGAAATTTGGAAATTTAGCTGGGTCTGGATAATCTTCCAATTCTGGTTCTTCTTCGGCATTTAAATGATAGAGGTTTCCGAAGAACTCATCAAACCCATGATTTGAAGGTAAATGCTCGTCTCTATCTCCTAAATGGTTTTTACCAAACTGTCCTGTTCTATATCCTAAGGGTTTTAATAATTCTGCAATGGTAGGGTCATCAGCAGAGATTCCTTCTTTTGCTCCAGGCATTCCAACTTTACTCAATCCTGTTCTCAATACACTTTGTCCCGTTATAAAGGAAGAACGACCCGCAGTACAAGATTGCTCGGAATAATAATCGGTAAAAATCATGCCTTCATTGGCAACCCTGTCAATGTTTGGAGTTCTATATCCAACAAGACCCATAGTGTAGGCGCTGACGTTAGATTGTCCAATGTCGTCTCCCCAAATAACTAGGATGTTTGGTTTTTTTGTGCAAATAATGAGCCTGTCATTAGTATTGCCCCTAAAAATAGTAATAGTGTTTTTTTCATTTTTCTAAAATTTTAAATTTGAGTAAATTCTCGTTGTTTTATGTAAAGATAATAGATTAGTCCAATCGTCCAGCTTCATCTGTCTTCTTTGTTCTAGTGTTATTGCGAAGTTTGTAATTTCCAAACTTGTAGTTAAAACCAACACGAAAAAGTCTAGACTCTGCTTGAGCAAAATAACTATTATCCTGATTGTAATACCTTGAAGTTACAGGTATATTATTGGTATCAAAAATATCATCTACTCCTACAGTAATACTCGCTCTGTTTTTCCATATAGATTTTCTAAAGGAAACAGATGTGATAAATTGGTTTTTCATATCTAAAGAACCTGAAATCATATTAGAGATATAAGTAGCTGTAAGATCAGTTGTAAATGTACCGTCTTTAGATAAAGTAAAACCGCTATACATTTGAGCGTAAAAACCAAAAGTGTCATTTGTAAAGGTTTCTTGAGGGCTTGCTATAGAAAAAAACTCATTTTCTATATAATAAGCAGAAGTATAAACCGATAAATACCACCAAGAATATATGGGCGAATAATAAGTAATATCAAAACTATAATTAATATCTTTAATAATATTGGCATCTAAGTTTTGTGTCGTGCTGTTTTCGTTATCCTGAAAAGTAAGCAAAGCTAAAGGGTCTTTTTTATAAATATAATACGCCTCAAACGCCCATTTGTTTTTTAGGGTATAACTTACCATATATTTATTTTTTATGGTTCGTATTAAATTTGGATTTCCGTTATTTACAATATTATCAGTAATAAAATAGCTAAACGGATTCAGGCTTTGGTACCTTGGTCGTTCAACTGTTCTGCGGTAACTTACTCCAAAAACATTATCATCGTTTTTAGAATATAAAGCAGAAACAGATGGAAATAAATCAAAATAATTCTGATTATTTATAACTCCAAGAGATTTAGAATCCCCTATAACATCGGTATATTCACCACGTAAACCTGCATTTACATTCCATTTTTCAAGCTTTTTCCCATAATTTATATAACCCGCATAAATAGATTCTGTATAATCAAATAGGTCTGAAAGTGATTCGACATATTCTGGATTAGAGTTTTCGATATTGAAAAAATCCAATCCACTTTCGGTATTGATATACGAATATTTTATTCCAGTTTCAAAATCTCCTTCCGCTATCGTTTTTGAAAAATCTGTTTGTACTGTAAAAATCTTACTGTCTTGATTGGCATCGGTAAAAAAGTTAACATTATTAATTAACTCACCTGTTGGTAGTTTATAATCTGTATTTAATTCTTGTGTTTGCGCATTATTGTATATTATATAATTTACCGCTGTGGTCAATTTTGTTCCTTCTTCATCTAAATCAATTTTATGCTCTAAATTAAATGAAAGATTAGACGCATCATTTTCTAAATAACTTACGGTTTTAAAAACAGAATCCAATTGTCGTTGGCCGTCCATTATCTCGCCATTTACTTTATTATCAAAAGTTTTATTAGGCGAAACCATAACCGTTGAAGTAAAACTCAAGCTATTTTTTTCATTCAATGTAAAATCTAAAATTACATTTCCTTGGTGAGCTTGAGAACGGGTTACTTTTTCAAAATTAGATTCCCAAATAGATTTGGTAGAAATATTATCTGGATTAAAAAACCGAATGTAATTATCATCTTCCTTAAAATCTTTTCTCGGACTGAAACTATAGCTTGCATAAGCATTTAACCAATCATTCTTATAAAAATGAGCTGTTGAAAAACGATATTTCGAAAAAACCGCTTGTTCATACGTAGCATTTACAGATCCTTTATAACCAATTGAAACCGCTTTTGAAGTAATAATATTTAATACTGAAGTAGCTTCTGCATCATATTTTGCTGAAGGATTATCAATAACTTCTATCGATTTAATATTAGAAGCATCCATACTTCTTAAAAGTGAAGCTAATTCTGAAGAAGTTAAATAAACACGTTTATCATTTAAATAAATAATTGGGCTGGTTCTTTTTACTTGAATATTGTCGCCAATAACTAAAACACCCGGGGTTTTGGTTAATAAATTAAAAGTGTCTCCTGTTGAAAGTGAAGAATTTTCTACATTAAAAATAAGTTTTCCTGGTTCTCTTTTTATAATAGGAGCTTTTGCGGTGATGACGGTTTCATCTAATTGTTCAATATTTTCATTTAATGTGATTTTTATGTTTTCTGAAGTGGAAGCATTTATTGTTTTTGAAACGGTTGTAAAACCAACCATCGAAAACTCTACATAATAATCCTGTTCGTTAAGGTCTATAAGAACAAAATTCCCAGAATCATCTGTAACAGCTCCACTTAATGCTTGCGACCCAGCTTTTTCAAAAACTAAAACAGTAACAAACGAAATAGGCTGACTGTCGGAGTCAACAATACGACCCTTAATTATAGCATCTTGTGAAAACAGCGCTAGGGGAAATATAAAAAGAAGTAACAAAAATATTTTCCTCATATAAAATGTAGGTGTTTTCTAACACCTTCAAATCTTGGGGTTATAATAAATCACAGTGTGTTTTTTCAAGGGGGGAGATGAATTAAAATTCATATTAAAAACACATTGATTACAAATATTAAAAATTTATTGTTTTTTATCCTGTTTATTTACATTTATTCGATGAAATGCAAGATTTTTTCTTCAATTAATAATCCAATAAATTATTTGTAAAGTGAATTATTTCAAACTCTGTTGTTTCTTTCCTTTTATTCTATATTTGCAAATTGAATCTATTGTATGAAAAACATTCGTAATTTTTGCATCATTGCTCATATTGACCACGGTAAAAGCACCTTGGCAGATCGTCTTCTAGACGCTACTGGATCGGTAACTGCTCGTGAACAGCAAAACCAATTATTAGATAATATGGATTTGGAGCGTGAACGTGGTATTACCATAAAAAGTCGTGCCATCCAAATGGAATACGAATACAAAGGAGAGCAATATGTACTAAACTTAATTGACACTCCTGGACACGTAGATTTTTCCTATGAAGTTTCTCGTTCTATTGCTGCTTGCGAAGGAGCTTTATTGATTGTAGATGCAGCTCAAAGTATTCAAGCACAAACTATTTCTAACCTTTATTTGGCATTAGAAAATGATTTAGAAATTATTCCTGTTTTAAATAAAATTGATCTTCCTTCTGCAAATCCTGAAGTAGTATCAGACGATATTGTTGGGTTATTAGGTTGTAAATTAGAAGAAATTATTCCAGCCAGTGCAAAAACCGGAGTTGGAATTGAAGAAATATTACATGCAATTATCGATCGCATTCCTCCTCCAACAGGAAGTGTGGATGAACCTTTACAAGCCTTAATTTTCGATTCAGTTTACAATCCATTTCGTGGTGTTGAAACGTATTTTAAAATTTTAAATGGTGAAATAAGAAAAGGTCAGCATATTAAATTTATGGCAACTGGCAAAGATTATTTTGCAGATGAAGTGGGAGCCTTAAAATTAAAACAGGAGCCTAAAAAAAGTATGAAAGCGGGCGATGTTGGTTATTTAATTACAGGAATTAAAGACGCTAAAGAAGTTAAAGTGGGTGATACGATTACCGATTTTAAAAACCCAACCAAGAACATTATTGATGGTTTTGAAGATGTAAAACCAATGGTTTTTGCAGGAATTTATCCAATTGATAATGATGATTTTGAAGAGCTTAGAAACTCTATGGAAAAGCTTCAATTAAACGATGCTTCCTTAGTGTTTCAACCAGAAAGTTCTGCGGCTTTAGGCTTCGGGTTTCGTTGTGGTTTCTTAGGAATGTTACATTTAGAGATTATCCAAGAACGACTAGAACGCGAGTTTGATATGTCGGTAATTACTACCGTTCCAAACGTATCTTATCACGCTTATACCAATAAACATCCCAATAAAATTTTGTTGGTAAACAACCCAACAGATTTACCAGAACCATCAAGTTTAAACAGAGTTGAAGAACCTTATATAAAAGCAACTATCATTACAAAATCCGATTTTGTTGGACAAGTAATGTCACTTTGTATTGGTAAACGTGGACAAATTACCCACCAAACTTATTTAACACCAGAGCGTGTAGAATTATCGTTTGATATGCCCTTGGCCGAAATAGTTTTTGACTTTTACGATCGTTTAAAAACGGTTTCAAAAGGCTACGCTTCTTTTGATTATCATCCAATTGGTATGCGAGTTTCACAACTGGTAAAAGTGGATGTGCTGTTAAACGGAAAAGAAGTAGATGCATTATCTGCACTTCTGCATAAGGATAACGCCTATGATATTGGAAAAAAAATGTGTGAAAAATTACGACAGTTAATCCCAAGACAACAGTTTGATATTCCAATACAAGCAGCAATTGGAGCTAAAATAATCTCTAGAGAAACTGTAAAAGCATTGCGTAAAGATGTAACTGCAAAATGTTATGGTGGAGATATTTCTCGTAAACGTAAATTACTAGAAAAACAGAAAAAAGGTAAAAAACGAATGCGTCAAGTTGGGAATGTAGAAATACCTCAAGAAGCATTCATGGCTGTTTTAAAGTTGAATGATTAAGACCCTTGTATTCCATCATACTTGTCTTTTCGAGGAGTAAATAAAAAAACAATATCGTTAGTACATTTTTTAAAGCGACGTAGCAATCTGCTCATTAATAGTTGCAAACACTAATAAAAAGATTGCTTCGTGCCTCGCGAAGACAACTAAATCACCTTTTCATCCCGTAAAAAAGTTTCCAAATTACTAGCGTTGATAAAACAACTACTTACTTTTGAAACCTCATTACATTGTCTAGAATCCAATTTTACCGAGCGGCAATCAAATTGCGATAAATCCACATTTTTAAAGTTGGGATTGATGCATAGACATTGTTCTAATAACTCATCTAGCGATTTTTCTATTCCAGGCTCTACCTTGTTTTTTAGTAAAAATCCTCT
Source organism: Flavobacteriaceae bacterium (assembly GCA_021648265.1). Lineage (GTDB taxonomy): Bacteria > Bacteroidota > Bacteroidia > Flavobacteriales > Flavobacteriaceae > Marifrigoribacter. The sequence continues at coordinate 6,563 of JAKITD010000053.1, forward strand.
TAGAAAATTTTCTGTGGCACGTTGTGCTTTTTTACAAACTAGTACTGAAACTACATCCTCATGCGGACGACATAACTCCTCGTTTGCCTCTCCTAATTTTTTTACGGCTTCTTTTAATAAAGCCTCTGCTCTATCTTTCATAATACTCCCTGCGAAGGCAGGGATCTCTTTTTAATTAATTAGATCTAACAGGTTTCCTTTGTCCTCCGAAGCTTTTTTAACGAAGGAGGATAACCTGTTAGGTCTTTTCTGTTATATTTACATATTTCTAAACAATTCCAATCGTTCCCAATTAGTTCCCACTTCTTCTTGTGCTTGTTTAAGTAATTTTGCCCCTAATTCAGCATTTTGTTTTACCACTCTTGTAAATCGAGTTTCGTTGTACATAAAATCTTCTAAAGGTCGGCTTGGTGCTTTAGAATCCAATCTAAATTTCTTTCCTTTTGGCTTGGAAGGGTCAAATCTAAACAATGGCCAATAACCAGTTTCTACTGCTTTTTCTTGTTGTGAAACCGCATATTTTAAATCATATCCGTGATCACCACAATGTGAATACGCAATAATTATTGCTGGTCCAGGATATGCAGCTGCTTCTTCAATAGCTTTTAAAGACTGAATATCTTTAGCTCCCATTGCAATTTGTGCTACATAAACATTCCCATAAGAAACCGCTTGTAAAGCCAAACTTTTCTTGCTGGTTCGTTTTCCTGAAACAGAGAATTTAGCCGAGGCTCCAAGTGGAGTTGCTTTAGAAGTTTGACCTCCTGTATTGGAGTAAATTTCGGTATCCATTACTAAAATATTAATATTCTCACCTGTGGAAAGTACGTGATCTACACCTCCAAACCCAATATCATAAGCCCAACCATCACCACCAAGAATCCAAACATCTTTTCTGCGTAAGTACTGGGTTAATTGGATTAGTTTTAAAGCATCTGTATCGTTATCCAAGAGCGAAAGTGTTTTCTTCAACTTATCGATATCCTCAAACTTTTTAGATTTTTGAGTTTCGTTTTCTTCAGGGTTATTTAAAATTGCATCCACAATTTCTGACCCTACTAATAACTCTAACGATTTTAATAAACCAAAGGCTAGTTCTTGTTTTTTTGAAAGGGCTAATTTCATTCCCAATCCAAATTCTGCATTGTCTTCAAATAAAGAATTTGCCCAAGCAGGTCCTCTGCCAAACTGATTGGTTTTATAAGGAGTAGTTGGTAAATTTCCTCCATAAATAGAAGAACAACCCGTTGCATTTGCAATTAATATACTGTCACCATATAATTGGGTTAGCATTTTAATATAAGGGGTTTCACCACAACCAGAGCAAGCTCCAGAAAATTCAAATAAAGGCTCTAAAAATTGTGATCCTTTTACATTCGAAGTTTTAAGCTCGGTACGTTCGTAATAGGGTAACGTTTCAAAGAAATCCCAATTGGCATTTTCAGCAACATCAACATCCAATTTCTTACGCATATTAATCGCTTTGAAATTTTCAATCTCTTTACTTTCAGCAGGACAAATCTCTACACAAAGATCACAACCTGTACAATCTTCGGGGGAAACTTGTAGTACATATTTTTCGGTTTTTGCATCAAATGGTCTTCCAATAGGTGCTACAGATTTTAAAGTTTCTGGTGCATTAGCAAGTTCTTCAATAGTAACTACTTTTGATCGAATTGCAGCGTGAGGACAAATAACCACGCACTTATTACATTGTGTACATAAATCTACATCGTCCCAAACGGGTACAAAATCGGCGATTCCTCTTTTTTCATATTGCGTAGTTCCTGTTGGGAATGTTCCATCTACAGGAAATGCACTTACTGGCAATTCATCTCCTTTTCCTGCCAAAATACTTCCTAATATTTTTTCAACAAACGGATCTGTATTTCCCGTCATCATCGGTTTCATTTCTTTGGTTGTTGAAACTACTTTAGGATATTCTACTTCTTGAAGGTTTTCTAACGATTTATCTACTGCATTAAAATTCATTTCAACCACTTTATCTCCTTTATGAGAATAGGATTTTACAATAGCATCTTTAATTTTCTGAATGGCTTCATCCTTCGGAAGGATTCCTGAAATAGCAAAGAAACAGGTTTGTAAAACGGTATTAGTACGTTTTCCTAAGTGTGCTTCTTGTGCTACTTTTGAAGCATCTACTACATAGAATTTCAACTCTTTTTCAATAATTTGTTCTTGCATTACTCTTGGTAATTCATCCCAAATTTCTTCATTTGAATAAGGGGAGTTTAGTAAGAAAGTACCCCCTTTTTTTGCTTTTCCTAAGATGTCAAATTTTTCAATAAAATTAAATTGATGACAAGCAATAAAATCGGCAGTATTAATCAAATAACTGGAATAAATAGGTTCGGGCCCAAAACGTAAATGCGAAATGGTTTGTGCTCCCGCTTTTTTAGAATCGTACACAAAATAACCCTGTACATAATTATCGGTGGTTTGTCCAATAATCTTAATAGAGTTTTTGTTGGCTCCTACCGTACCATCAGACCCTAAACCGTAGAACATACAATTAATGGTTTCTTTTTTGGTATTAAAAACCGAATTATAATCAATACTTGTATGGGTAACATCGTCAATAATTCCGACAGTAAAATGGTTTTTTGGACAATCAGTATCCAATTCATCATAAATTCCTTTTACCATCGCTGGCGTAAACTCTTTAGATGACAATCCATAACGACCTCCAACTATTTTCAGAATTTCTCTATCGCTTTCAACAAAAGCTGCAACTACGTCTAAATATAACGGATCACCAATGCTTCCTGGCTCTTTAGTTCTGTCTAAAACAGCAATATTTTTAACAGATTCTGGCAGTTCATTTATAAAATGTTCGATAGAGAATGGACGATACAATCTAATAAAAAGAGCTCCTACTTTTTCACCGTTGTTCACCATGGTTTCAACAGTTTCTCTCACTGGACCTTCACCAGAGCCCATAATAATAATCACTCGTTCGGCTTCAGGATGACCTATATAGTAGAACAAACTGTATTTACGACCGGTATGTTGGTAGAATTCGTCCATCGTTTCTTGAACAATTTCTGGAACTTTATCGTAAAAGGAATTTGCCGCTTCCCGAGATTGAAAGAATACATCTGGGTTTTGTGAAGTTCCTCTAATTACAGGATTATCGGGGTCTAAAGATCTTTTACGATGTGCCATTATTTCGTTTTCTGGCATCATTTCAACAATCGTTTCATCTGAAATTGCATCAATTTTAGAAATCTCATGCGAAGTTCTAAATCCGTCAAATATATTAAGGAAAGGCACTCTACTTTTTAAAGTCGCCACTTGAGCGATTAAAGAAAAATCCATTGCTTCTTGAACCGAACCTCCAAATAACATCGCGAACCCTGTTTGACGAGTTGCCATAACATCGGAATGGTCGCCAAAAATAGAAAGTGCGTGTGTAGCAATAGTTCTAGCTGCTACGTGAATTACGGTGGGTAATAATTCCCCCGCAATTTTATACATATTAGGAATCATTAACAACAATCCTTGTGAAGCTGTAAATGTAGTAGTGATTGCACCTGCTTGTAGCGAACCATGAACAGCACCTGCGGCACCACCTTCACTTTGCATTTCAACTATTCTTGGAATGTTATCCCAAATATTCTTTTTTCCGTCTGAGCTATACACATCTACGTGTTCGCCCATAGGTGATGCTGGAGTAATTGGATAAATAGCACAAACCTCATTGGTTTTATGAGCGATAATGGCTACCGCTTCATTAGCATCACATATTAATTTCTTAACTGGTTTTTTCATAATATAGAGTTATAAAGAAACACCCTATATATACGACTTATTGATTTCTCCCTAAAAGACAATAATTATATGAAATCAAAAACGTACTATTTAGATTAGGGTATTTTAAATTTCCTATAAAATTAAATAACTCGAATGAGGCAAACTATGATGATTATCAGTTTGGTAAAAGATTTGTCTTCCAAAAGTATTCCCGAAAAAAAAGCACTCTTAAAAAAGAGTGCTTATATTATATAGTATGTTTCAAAAATCTTACTCGTCGTGCATCCACGTTTTTTTAGCAAGTAATTGCTCTTCTGTTTCTTCATGGTTTTCATCAGGAATACAACAATCTACCGGACAAACAGCAGCACATTGTGGCTCATCATGGAATCCTTTACATTCGGTACATTTATCCGCAACTATAAAGTAAAACTCATCGGATACTGGTTCGTTTTCTGCATCTGCATCTACTTCTTCGCCATTTGGCAAGGTTACCATTCCACTTAAAGCAGTTTCATCAGAATACGACCATTCTTGATCTGGTTCGTAAATTGCATTGTTTGGACATTCTGCAACACAAGCATCACAGTTTATGCATTCGTCTGTTATAATTATTGCCATGGTTTTATTGTTTTAATTAATAATTCGCTAAACTAAAAAAAATCTTTTTTTAATAAGTGACATCGGTCATAATTTTATCAAAAATATAAAAATACTTTTGGGTCTTTATTTTTTAAATAATTATTTACTAAATTTATAAAAAAATTATCACAAATATGAGTACAACTAAAACAAATAAACAGCCCGAAATTTTACAGGCTGTTGTCATTCGATTTGTAGGTGATTCGGGCGATGGCATGCAACTTACTGGAACTCAATTTACTGATACTTCTGCAATGTTTGGTAACGATGTCGCTACTTTTCCTAATTATCCTTCAGAAATTAGAGCTCCTAAGGGAAGTTTGTACGGTGTTTCTGGCTTTCAAGTTCATATTGGAAGTGTAGAAATTAGCACGCCAGGAGACAGTGTAGATTTATTAGTAGCTATGAATCCTGCCGGGCTAAAAACCAATCTCGCTTCCGTTAAACCTGGACATACAATTATTGTAGATACCGATTCTTTTACTAAAAAGAATTTGGGAAAAGCCTTATACGAATCCAATCCATTAGAAGACGGAAGTCTTGATAATTATCGTGTTATTGAAGTAGCAATGACTTCTTTAACTAAAGAAACTTTAAAAGATGTAGTGGGTCTAGAAAATAAAAGCATCACCCGAAGTAAAAATATGTTTGCTTTAGGAATGGTTTATTGGATGTACGATCGCTCTATAGAACATACCATAGATTTTTTTAAGAAGAAATTTAAAACAAAACCTCAATTAATCGAAGCAAATACCAAAGTATTAAACGCTGGTTTTTATTTTTCTGAAACCTTAGAATTAATCCCAAATACCTATACCATTTCTCCGGCAAAAATGCCAAAAGGAACCTATCGTATTGTAATGGGAAATACCGCAACTGCCTGGGGATTCCTTGCTGCTGCTGAAAAATCTGGATTGGAACTATTTTTAGGCTCCTATCCTATTACACCTGCTACCGATATTCTTCACGAGTTGGTAAAACACAAACATTTTGGTGTAAAGGCTTTTCAAGCGGAAGACGAAATTGCAGGAATCACTTCTTCAATAGGAGCAGCTTTTGCTGGTGATTTAGCGATTACGACTACTTCTGGTCCTGGGCTAGCTTTAAAAGGAGAAGCTTTAGGATTGGCAATGATGATTGAACTTCCGTTAGTAGTTGTAAACGTACAACGTGGAGGTCCTTCAACAGGATTACCTACCAAAACAGAACAATCAGATTTACTACAAGCAATGTACGGTCGTAACGGTGAAAGCCCTGTAATTGTTATTGCAGCAAGTACACCTGCCAACTGTTTTGATTATGCGTTTATGGCTTCAAAATTAGCCCTAGAACATATGACTCCTGTTATATTATTAACCGATGGTTATATTGCAAATGGATCGGCTCCTTGGAAAATCAAATCGGTTTCTGAAATGCCAGAAATTAGCAATTGTAAGATTAAGGAAGCAACCGAAAATTGGCATCCGTATGATAGAGACGAAGATACATTCGCAAGAAACTGGGCAATTCCTGGTTCTGAAGGGTTGGAACATCGTGTGGGTGGTTTAGAAAAAGATAGAGTTACAGGTAATGTTTCCTATGTGCCAGACAATCACGAATACATGACGAAAATACGTTCAGAAAAAGTGAAGCGTGTAGCTAATTATATTCCAGATATCGAACCAGAATTTGCAACTGAAGGAGATTTATTAGTTATTGGTTGGGGAGGAACTTATGGTTCGCTTTATTCAGCAGTAAAAGAAATGAACGAAGAGGGTTATGACAAAATTGGTCTTGCTCACTTTAATTATATCAATCCGCTTCCTAAAAATACGGAAGAATTAATCAAACGTTACAAAAAAGTAATTGTTTGTGAATTAAACAGCGGGCAATTTGCCAATGTATTACGAATGAATTTCAGCGGAATTGAATTCCTACAACACAATAAAATACAAGGACTTCCTTTCGGAAACACAGAATTAATTGAAAAATTTAAACAATACTTATCATAATTATGGAAAATTCAGGAGTTAAAAAATATACTTTTAAAGACTTTACGAGTGATCAAGAAGTTAGATGGTGTCCAGGTTGTGATGACTATGTGATTTTACGGGCGATGCAAAAAGCGCTTCCAGAAATGGGAGTAAACAAAGAAGATGTGGTGTTTATATCTGGTATTGGATGTTCTTCTCGTTTTCCTTATTATATAGATTCTTACGGAATGCATAGTATTCACGGTCGTGCTCCAGGAATTGCTTCTGGTGTTAAATTAGCCAATCCTGATTTAAGTGTTTGGATAATTACGGGTGATGGAGATGCTTTAGCTATTGGTGGAAATCATTTTATTCACCTACTTCGTAGAAACTTAGACTTAAATATTATATTATTTAATAATGAAATTTATGGATTGACAAAGGGTCAGTTCTCACCAACTTCATTAGTGGGTCAGAAAACAAAATCGTCTCCTTACGGAAATACACAACCTCCATTTCAACCTGTTGAATTAGCAATGGGTGCTCAAGCTCGTTTCTTTGCAAGAATTGGTGGAAATACTCCAAAAGAAATGACTCAAATGTTTATCGATGCGGAGAAGTTTAAAGGAACTTCTTTAATTGAAGTACTTCAGAATTGTGTAATTTTCAACGATGGTTGTTTTACTAAATATACCGATAAAAGCGTACGTCAAGATATGCAATTAGTCGTTGAACACGGTAAGCCTATGATTTTCGGAAAAGAACGTAATAAAGGAATTATTTTAAACGGTCTTAAATTAGAAGTAGTTACTATTGGTGAAAACGGAATTACTGAAGCAGATTTGTTAGTTCACGATGCCAAAGAGCAAGACCCAACATTACACCAAATGTTAGGGAGAATGCAAGACCCCATTGTAACAGGAATCATTAGAGCTTTTGAAGATGTTACTTTAGAAGAGCGCGAAGATGCCTTAACTGCTGAAGTAAAAGCAAAATCGAAATTTAAGAAAGTAGACGATTTATTGTTTGCTGGAGAAACCTATCAAGTAGATTAACAAAATATACTGTTAGCTGACAATCGTCATAAGTCGGCTAACAGTTTTCAATTAACTTTGAATTCTAATTAATAAAATATGGGATCAGAAGCCATTATTGTATTTTTAATTGCCGGAATTGTTTTAGTTGCAGGAGCCAACTTTCTTTCCAGTTTAATTTCACATAAATCTGACAACCCACAAAAAAGAGAACCTTACGAAAGTGGAATGACTACTATTGGACCTACTTGGGTACAATTTAAGGTTGGCTATTATTTATTCGCAATTTTATTCTTAATTTTTGATGTAGAAGTTGCATTTCTAATTCCTTGGGCAGTCGCCTTTAAAGGAGTTGGAGCAGTTGCTTTTATCGAAATTTTAGTCTTTCTAGTTATCTTAGGATTGGGATTATTATACGCGTGGAAAAAAGGAGCATTGAAATGGGAGTAGATAAAAAAAGTTTTTTAAACGAAGTAATTCCTGACGGTTTAAATCAGGTAACTCCAAAAGATTTCCCAGGGAAAGTAATTCCTGCTGGAAACGGAGCAAATATCATGGTGACTACCTTAGACAAGGTAATTAACTGGGGACGATCCAATTCACTTTGGTCGCTCTATTTTGGAACTAGTTGCTGTGCGATTGAAATGATGCAAACAGGAGCTTCGCGTCACGATTATTCACGTTTCGGATTTGAAGTAGCAAGACCTTCCCCTAGACAAGCCGATTTAATTATTATTGCAGGAACCATCGTTAATAAAATGGCACCTGTTTTACGAAGATTATACGATCAGATGGCAGAACCTAAATATGTGATTGCAATGGGTGCTTGTGCCATTTCTGGAGGGCCGTTTTTTTACAATTCCTATTCGGTTGTAAAAGGTGCAGATCACGTAATCCCAGTAGATGTTTATGTGCCAGGATGCCCACCAAGACCCGAAGCTTTATTAGAAGGAATGTTGATGTTACAAGAAAAAATACGAACCGAAAATATGAAACATAAAGTAAATCCTATTGATGGTTTTGATGAAGGGAAGTAGGAAAGACGGAAGACCGATGATGGAAGACGGAAGGAAAATAGAATAGAGAGAAAAGAATAAAAAAAGTTTGAGGTAGAAGAGTGAAAGGAGACGGAAGACAGAAGACAAAATAATAAACGTAGCCATCAGACGCGTCTGATGGAATAAAATAAAATGCTTTGTGCCTTAGCGAGAGAAATAATTAATTATGAACAACAACGAATTACAAAATTTAATAGGTAGTTGGTTTCCAAATCTGGAAGCAGATAAGATTGTTGAAACAGTTCCTGAAACCGAAGAAGGTGCAGAGGCAAAAATTTCGGAACCTGTAAATCCAAGTTTATTATCATTTACTGAAGAAGAGTCTCAGTTTTTAAACATAGAAGTTTCTCCAGAACATCTTCATTCGTTAATGACACAATTAAGAGAAAATCCAGAAACAAATTTTGATTATCTTTTTTGCTTAACAGGAATGGATTGGGGAAAGGAACTAGGAGTTGTTTATCATTTAGAATCTACTAAATACCGTCATCAATTAGTAGTAAAAGTAAAAACAGCCGATAGAGAAAATCCAAACTTCGATACCGTTTGTAATATTTGGAAAACAGCCGACTTCCACGAGCGAGAAGTGTTTGATTTCTTCGGAGTAAAATTTAATAATCATCCTAATTTAAAATACTTATTTTTAACTGAAGACTGGGAAGGTTATCCTTTGAGAAAAGATTATGTGGATGAGGTAAATATGGTGGTGAAGTAGAGAGGTTAGAGGTCAGAAGACCGATGACGGAAGAAAAAAAGAAGAGAAAAAAGATTAAAAAAGAAGAAATCAACGATCTTGAAAATTCGGGAGCGGGAAAAACAAAAACTTTGTGCCTTAGCACCTTTGCGAGAAAATAAATAAATGGGAACAACTACTGTAAATAACAATTTCAAATCTGAGGAATATTTCATCAATATGGGACCTCAGCATCCTGCAACTCACGGAGTGCTACGTTTGTTGTTGACAATTGATGGTGAAATTATAAAAAAAGTAGAGCCAGATTTAGGTTATATTCATCGTTCTATCGAAAAAATGTGTGAGCGTGATAGCTATCAACAAATCGTTCATTTAACAGATAGAATGGATTATTTGTCGTCACATATTAATAATGAAGCAGTTTGTTTAACAGTAGAAAATGCCCTTCAGTTAGAAATTCCAGAACGTGTAAAAGTAATCCGAACTATTATTGGCGAACTTACCCGAATCGCCTCGCACTGTCTATGGTGGGGAGTTATGGGAATGGATGTTGGAGCGTTAACTACTTATTTTTATGGTTTCCGTGATCGTGAATTGATTAACGATATTTTTGAAGAAACCTGTGGTGCTAGACTTACCATGAATTACAATATTCCTGGTGGATTGATGTATGATATTCATCCCAATTTTGTACAAAGAACCAAAGATTTTGTAAAGCATTTTAAAACCAAAATCCCTGAATACGACCGTTTATTAACTGGAAATGTAATTTTTCAGAAAAGAATGAAAGGTGTTGGGGTTTTAAGCAAAGAAGATGCGATTTCGTTTGGTGCTTCAGGACCGGTTGGTAGAGGTTCTGGTTATTCGTGCGATGTAAGAAAACACCATCCTTATAGTGCTTTGGATAAAGTTACTTTTAACGAATCTTTAAAAACAGCCGGAGATTCCTTAGCACGATATGAAGTAAGAATTATGGAAATGTGGGAATCGCTTTCTATCATAGAACAGTTAATAGACAATATTCCGGAAGGAGATTATAAAGTAGCCACTAATGCGGTGATTAAGCTTCCGAAGGGAGAATATTACCAAAAAGTGGAAGCTGCTAGAGGAGAACTAGGAGTTTATGTAGTTAGTACTGGAACTAAAAATCCATATAGAGTAAAATTTAGATCACCAGGATTATCCAATTTATCATTGCTAAACCATATTGCAGTTGGCGGAAAAATTGGAGATTTAGTGGCAAGTATGGCAACTTTGGATATTGTAGTGCCGGATATTGACCGTTAGGGTAAATTCCAAAAAGAATAAATAACAAATTCCAAAAGGGAATTTAGATATAAGAATAAAAGAAATGGCAAAAACTTATGACTTGGAAGAAAGAACATACCTTTTTGCATTAAACGTTAGATTATTTATAAAGAAAATTCCAAAAACAATAGCAAATATTGAAGATGGAAAACAAGTAATAAGGTCATCAGGTTCGGTTGGAGCTAATTATATAGAAGCTAATGAAAAAGTTGGAGAAAAGGATTTAAGGTTTCGATTAAAAATTGCGAGAAAAGAAGCTAAGGAAACTATTATTGGCTAAGACTAATTTTAAACTCTAACGAAAGGATAAATAAAGAAGAAAATGAACTATTAATTAAAGAAGCTTTTGAATTAAGAAATATTCTATCAGCAATAATTAACAAATTGAAATAATTTGGATTTTGGAATTTAATAATTGGAATTTATTTTAAAATGAACATATCATTAAGCATCACGAAAACAATTCACGAGTGGCTTTTTAGCATCATGCCTGAAACTGCCGCAAGTATTACCGAAATGGTTTTAATAGCAACTGTTTACCTTGCTATTTTTGCCGTTTTTGGATTGTATTTGGTTTTATTAGAACGTAAAGTTGCAGCTTGGTTTCAGTTGCGTTTAGGTCCGAATAGAGTTGGATTTAAAGGGATGTTTCAAACGATGGCAGATGCCCTTAAATTAGTTTCAAAAGAGCTAACAGGTACAGAAAAAGCTGATAAATTTCTGTATAACCTCGCTCCTTACTTTGTGATTGTTTCCGCTTTAATGGCTTTGGCTGTTTTTCCGTTTACACAAGAATTTCAAGCATTTGATATTAATATTGGCATCTTTTTTTTAATTGCCATTTCCTCTATTGGAGTGATTGGAATTTTAATGGGAGGTTGGAGTAGTAATAATAAATTCGCTTTAATTGGAGCGATGCGAAGTGGCGTACAAACTATTAGTTATGAGCTTTCCGTAGGACTTTCTTTATTAACTATGGTATTAATTACGGGTAGTTTACAGCTTTCAGAAATAGTAGAAGTACAAAAAAATGGATGGTTAATTGTTCAAGGACATATTCCTGCCGTCATTGCATTTATGGTGTATATGATTGCTGGTACTGCAGAAACCAACAGAGCACCTTTCGATATGGTGGAAGCAGAATCTGAACTTGGAGCAGGTTTCCATACAGAATATTCGGGAATGAAATTCGCCTATTTCTTTTTAGCAGAATTTATCAATATGTTTATAATCGCAGCTATTGGAGCCACTATATTTTTTGGAGCTTGGCTGTCACCTTTTGGTATTACAGATTCAATCCCTTGGTTGGGCGTATTCTGGTTTTTAGGAAAAACATTAGTCTTAGTCTTTTTAATGATGTGGTTTCGATGGACATTTCCAAGATTAAGAATAGACCAATTACTGACTTTAGAATGGAAATATTTACTTCCTATTAACTTAGTAAATATTGTAATTATGGCATTTATTGTTTGGCAAAATTTAATAATTCAGTTGTAAGATGAGCTATTTTTCAGATATATATAACGGAGTAAAATCACTGCTAACTGGTATGAGTGTTACTGGTAAGGTGTTTTTAAATGCCAGAAAAGGAGCAATCACCCAACAATATCCAGACAATCGGGAGACCTTAAAAATGTTTGATCGTTTTCGTGGTGAAGTGGTCATGCCTCACGATAAAAATAACGAACATCGTTGTACGGGTTGTCAGAAATGTGAAATAGCCTGTCCTAATGGTAGTATTGAAATTATTTGGGATCGGAAAGTGAATCCTGAAACAGGAAAAAAGAAAAAAGAAATAGACCAACATGTGTACCATTTAGGACTTTGTACCATGTGTGGTTTATGTATTGAAGCTTGTCCGACAGATGCTATTGTTTGGGCTCAGAATTATGAAAACTCAGTGTTTGATAGAGCTCATTTAACCAAAGTGTTGAATCAGCCTGGTTCTAAATTAATGGACGGAGTAGAAGATTAAAAATATGGAAAGATATATATTTTACATAGTAGCCGCCATCATGATTGTTTTCGCAATTGCTGCCGTAAATAGTAAAAAAATGATGCGTTCTGTTATCTACCTTTTATTTGTATTAATGGGTGTTGCAGGGATTTTCTTTTTAATAGATTATAACTTTTTAGCTGCAATTCAGCTTACTGTTTATGGCGGAGGAATTATTGTATTAATGATTTTTTCAGTATTGCTAGTTCATCATATCGAATTGGAATTAGAACTCGCTAAAACATCCAAAAGAATCCTAACAGCAATCGCTTCGTTAATAGGAATTGGTGTTTTTCTAAGCACCATTTATTCCTACGATTTTAAAGTAGTTGAAAACTATAACACCACCACCACAGAACAAATAGGAGAGAAACTATTAAGTTATGGTGAAGGTGGATTTATATTGCCTTTTGAAGTGATTTCAGTATTATTATTAGCTGCAATGATTGGAGCGATAATTATTGCAAAAGGAAAGAA
>JAKITD010000054.1 GCA_021648265.1 Flavobacteriaceae bacterium
CCTGATGATTTCATTGAGTTAAATTATTGGTTATCAGTATAATATACAAATAATTAATAACATAAAACAATTAGTTATCAGTTAAATAAGTGATTTAATTATTTTAAAAAGTATGATTCTGCCCTGAATAAACTAATAAATCCAATAAAACATTCCCTTCTTTCTTCTGAAAAAAAACTATATTATCATTCGCTAAAAGTTGCGTTTATAAGTTGAATTCAAGGGATAAAATAGTATCATAAATAGATAAAATCACATTAATTTTAAACACCATTTTCTAGCTAATTTTACAAAAAAAAATAAATCAGCTGAAGTTTCAATGGGAAGGTGTAATGCCTGCAGTAACCACCAAGTTCACGAATCAAGATTCATTGGATATGGAAATGTTTTCAGTAAATATAAAAGCACAAATCGATGCAGGAGTCCACGGAATTGTTTTAGGAGAAACCTTAGGCGAGGCAAGTACCTTAACCGATTCAGAAAAAAGAATCCTCACTACCGAAACGGTAAAATTGGTTGCAGATAAGATTCTTGTAATGATTAACATCGCCGAACAAACCACAAAAGGTGCTATTGAAGCTGCAAACAAAGCTGAAGAAGATGGAGAGAGTGGTTTGATGATGCTTCAGAAAGCAGGGATAATTCAAGAAGCAATCGAAATATATCGTTGGTTTTTACCTTTGTTAGAGTTGGATATAAATACTAAATTAGTACAAAATATTTAGTTAGCTGAAGTTGCCACAGGAATCGGAACCGAAAATATTTGAGCTCCAAGACTTCCTTTAATAGGTGAAGAACGTAAAAACGTATTACAAATAATTGAAGAAGGACTTAAAAACAGACCAACCCTTCCAAAATATTAATTTTAAAGGATAATTATAACAATAGAAATCTGCGACCCCGACATTTCGGGAGCGGGAAAATAAAAAAGAAATGATAACAGGAAAAAACTACATAGGAAACACCCTTTCCAAAAAAGGAACGAAAACATACAAGACTTTTAATCCGAAGTTAAATGAAGTGAACCATCATCAATTTTACGAGGCTACGGAAGAGGAAATTAACGAAGCCACTCAATTGGCAACAGAAGCATTTTCGGTTTTTAGCCAAACTTCAGGAGAAAAAAGAGCCGAATTTTTAAATGCTATTGCCGATGAAATTTTAGTTTTAGATACTGAGCTAATCGATACTTATATGTCTGAATCTGGTTTGCCAGAAGGAAGAGCTATTGGAGAGCGAGGAAGAACCATTTTTCAATTACGAATGTTTGCCGATTTGGTAAAAAACGACGAATGGCGAGCCCCCAAAATAGATTTGCCCGATTACGACAGAAAACCGATTCCAAAACCAGATTTACGGAAGATGATGATCCCTTTAGGGCCAGTTGTGGTGTTTGGAGCGAGTAATTTTCCTTTGGCATATTCTACTGCTGGTGGTGACACGGCAAGTGCTTTGGCTGCTGGTTGTCCAGTCATTGTAAAGTCGCATCCAATGCATGCAGGAACGGGCGAATTAGTATCCTCTGCCATCATAAAAGCTGCAGAAAAAACAGGAATGCCTAACGGTGTTTTTTCAAATATTAATAGCTCCGGAATTAAAGTAGGTGAGCAATTGGTACTACATCCACAAGTAAAGGCAGTCGGATTTACAGGAAGTATTTATGGTGGTCGTGCCCTTTATAATTTAGCTGCAACTCGTAAAGAACCAATTCCTGTTTTTGCTGAAATGGGAAGTGTCAATCCCGTTATTATTACCCAAAAAGCATTGGAAAATCGTGCTTCGGAAATTGCAACTACCTATTCAAAATCCATCACTTTGGGTGCTGGACAGTTTTGTACCAATCCAGGATTGTTATTGGCAATTAAAAGTAATGAATTAACAAGTTTTATTTCAGATTTAGGAAAAAAAACCATCGCTCAAGATCCTCAATGTATGTTGCATCCCAACATTCAAAATAGCTTTGTAAAAAAAGGAGATGCGATCACTAATGAAGCAGAAATAAATATTGTTGCTGAATATAAAAACACTACTTCAGAAAATTATGCAGGCGCAAAAATTGTAACGATTTCTGGTGATGCTTTTTTAGCAAATGCCAATTTACATCAAGAAGTATTTGGACCTTTTTCAATGGTAGTTCAGTGTAAATATGAAGTGCAATTATTGGAGGTTATTTCAAAATTAGAAGGGCAATTAACAGGAACGATATTAGCCGAAAAAGAAGAATATTCGCAATTAGGAATATTAGTACAAACCCTTCAAAATAGAGTAGGAAGAATCATTTTTAACGGAGTGCCAACAGGAGTAGAAGTTTGTGATGCTATGACTCACGGAGGACCTTATCCTGCTTCCACCGACAGCCGATTTACAGCAGTTGGTAACGGAAGTATTTTACGATGGGTACGACCTTTTAGCTATCAAGATTTCCCTGAAGAATTACTTCCAGAATTATTAAAAAACTAAAAAATAAAACCACTTTTGTTTGTATCGATGGACATACTTGTGGGAATCCGGTGAGGTTGGTTGCCAATGGTGGACCTGAACTTATTGGAAAATCAATGATTGAAAAACATTACTCCCCATAAAAATTAACCTGACCCATACTTTTTCCATTTCAACATTATTAAATACTATCAATTTTGGATAAAATAGAATATGAAAACTCATTGAACCTCTGTGATTTCTCAGCGAATCTCAGCGTAATAGTAAATCTAAAAATCCTTCCGCTCCGCCTTCCGTTTAATAAAATAAGTAGGAATAATCACCCATAAAGAAAGTACGGTAATGGAGATAATAAGTCCGAAGTTAGTACCGAAGAATTGTTTGAATACTGCTCCTGTATAACCTAATAAAGCGGATATGTCTAGCTTCAGTAAGATTAAAATTCTAGATAAATCAATAGGATTAAACATCGTGCCTATTAAAGATAGTTTATCTAAAGGATAGTCTTCAAAAAACACCAAAGACATCAAGAAAATACCGTCGTAAATTACTGCTAAAAACAACCAAAGTAAGATGGCATACCCAAAACCTTTGATTTTATTTTCGTTGGAAAGGGCAATGTTAAAAGCCAATGCTGTAAAAATTAAGGTTAGAAAAGTTCCGGTAACTAGGAGTAAGGTAAAGTCCCAAATGGCACTAGACATAAAGATTCCGTAGAATACAAATGGTAACCCTAAACCAAGAATTAAGCTCATTGAAAGTGATAAAGCAACACCCAAATACTGACCTATAAAAATAGAAGTTCGTTTGATGGGTTGCGCTAAAAGGAGTTCGCTAAATTCCTTAGAATTATAATAATACATCACTCCAAAAATGGTTCCGATTAGGGGAACTAAAGTAATGATGACATTCATTAAAGTAATGACTGCTTTGGAGAGGTTATTGTTTAAAAATAACAACACAACACCCAATAAAAGGTAAAAGAAAAAATACACATAACTCCAACGGCTACGCATTAAATCGTAAAAACTATATTTTAATATTTTAAGCATAACTGTCGGTTAAAATGGATGCAATTGCGTGTTCAAAATCGGGTTGATTGGTTTTTGTTTTTAGTTCTTGTGTTGTTCCTTTAAAATAAATAACTCCTTCTAAAAGAAACACAATCTCGTCGGCAATTTCTTCTACAAAACTCATAATATGTGAAGTTAATAAAATAGTTTTACCCTTTTCTTTTTCCTTATTAATCAAATCTTTCAGTCTAATTAAGGAAATAGGGTCTAGCCCAGTGGTTGGTTCGTCAAGAATTATTAATGGACTATCAAACATAAAAGTCAATACTAAATTCACCTTTTGTTTGGTTCCTCCAGAAAGGTTTCCTAATTTTTTATCGAGAAAGGATCCGAGTTTAAAAAGTTCGATTAATTCCAAATCTTTATCGGTATTGTTAGCCCTTAAATCTTTGATCATTTTAATTAATTCCTTTACAGATAAGTTGTTTGGGAAGTTGGCAATCTGTGGAAGGTAATCGATGTCTTTTCGGTATTCCCAATCTTTTTTGATGGTTTTTTTGTTTAAACTAATAGTTCCAGACTGCGGAATTACCATTCCTAAAATGCTTTTTATTAAGGTTGTTTTTCCAGATCCGTTAGGCCCCAATACCGCAAATATTCCACCTTCATTAATGGTAAGGTCGAGTCCTTTTAAGACTTCGTTTTTACCAAATTTTTTATGTAATTCTTTAATTTTGATCATTGCTAAGTGGTTTCATTTGTGGGTGATTGTCCAATAAGTTATCAGGTGTAAAAACAGGGGATACTTTTTCGGAAAAATCGATGATATCTATAAATAAACTTCTTAATAAAATAATGGTTTCGGGAGTACGGTTTACGATGTATGAAAACAGTTTCACAGGACGGTAGGGGATATCTCCAGTTCCATTTTTATCCAAATCGTAACCTGCATAACTACTCCAGTAATTATTGTCAAATTTATTATCGTTTAACCGACTGTTATAGGCTAAATCAAAGGAGTTGTACATAAAATTATTATGAGTAAAATTGTTGGTATAGCAGGCGCCACGAAATTTTATTGCCCAGCCATTTCCTATAAAATCATTGTTTTTATATACCATTCGGTTGGTGCCTTCTATGTTGATCCCAATGGTATTGGTTTCGAAAGTATTCCCTATAATTTCAGAATCGTTAATTTCTTTTAAGAGTACTCCATACGAAGCCGAACCCCAATTGTCTTTAAAGATATTATAGTGCATTTTAATTCGTTTTGAAAACATCACGGCAACTCCAGCACCATTGTTTTCAAAGCGGTTATTTTTATACAAATCGTCATTGGAGAACATAAAATGCAAGCCATAACGGATATTGTTTTTACTCACATTATTAGTAATGGTACAAAAATCTGAAAATTCCAAATAAATTCCGTCACGAACATTAGTAACAGTGTTTCCATCGATATCGATATTTTTACAATGCCAAAGTTGAATTCCGTTACCAGAGTTATATTCCTCCACTGCATCGCCCATTATTTGATTGTTAAGGACTTTTCCGTATTGTGATTTTTCGAGATAAATCCCGAAGAAAAGCTTTTCTAATTTTAAATTCTGAATAACAAAATGCTTCTTTTTTACTACTCGAATAGCTGCATAGTCTGAGGTATAACTAGTGCCTACGTTGATAATATGAAGTCCATCTACCGTAACAGAATCTGCGTGGATTGAAATAATTTCACCTTTATTTTCACCATCAATTATTGGATAATCTTCACCAATAAGTGTTAAAGGTTTGTCGATAATAATGTTGTATTCTTTATAAGTTCCTCTTTTAACAAGGATGGTGTCGTGCTTGTTTGCTTTAGAAATAGCTTCCTTTATCGTTTTGTTTTCACAGTTTGAGCAGACCTCTAAAGTTTGAGCCATGAGTGAATTGTTCAGAAAACTGAAGGAAATTAACAATAGTATGTTATAAAATAGTCTCAATTTCTAAGGAATTTGATTGATGAAAGTACGAAAAAATAAAAGGATATTATTTCTTGTTAAGATGAAGTAAAAGTTCTTCCCAATTATAAACGGTTCCCGTTTTAGATTTCTGAAGTGTTTCTGCTTCCGCTTTTGTTAAAACTGCTGAAAGAAAAGCTCCCATTGGACTCGGAATGTTTTCAGAAATAATATAGGAAGACGTTTTTGCATCGATTAAATTTCCAGGATTGTTATAATCGGTTACTAAGAAAAGTTCGATTTGAGTAATGTCTATTTCAGACAAATGATCGATTAAGCATTCGGTAGCATCAAATTTAAAGGCTTTCCCTTTTTTGGTTACTAATTGTGCGGCGTGTTGTTGATCGACTATATTCATTCTACAAAAATGACAGGCGTCTTTGCCGTATTCAATTTTTTGAGGTTGAACCTCACAAGCTGTAAAAATGAAAAACAGTGATATTAGTGAAAGGGTAGTGATTAGTTTCATCTGTTATTTATTTTGTTTTTTTTAGTATTTAAATATGATTTTCAGCGATTAAAATAATCAAAATGGGGATAAGGGATTATTTTAATCGCATCCAATCTTTAAAATTAGGTTTTTTTCATTTCATTTTTTCCAACAAAAAAGGCAATAAAAGTTAAAAACATTCCTGAAGCTAAGAAGTAAGCTCCTAGTCTAGGGTAAGAATGGGCAATAAAATTTAATATGTGTTTGGTTCCAAACAATGGTGGCTGGAATCCCATTACAGTACCGTCTGGATTAGTGAATTTCATAATTGCTTTTGGATCTAAATTATGACCGTAATCGTATTCCCAAAGGTAAAAATCATACATGCCTGCAATACCTAATAAAGACATTAAAATAAACCAAGCTAAAAACCATTTGTAATTTGCAAAAAAAGCTACTAACAGTCCAAATATTGTCATTGTTATAATTACAATTGGAAATATTTTAAATTCAGGAATGGTTTCGGGAATATATTGCATACCTACATAATGGTTCATCAAATTTATATTTTTGATATCAAACTCATTCATGTCTGCAAATTTGTTAATATGAATATCCATTCCTAATGGAATTGGATATTGAGGAGCTTCAAGTGTAATATTCCAAAGAGGATATATAAATAAACCTAACGGAAGTAAAACTCCAATTATCATTAATAATCGTGACTTTTTCATGGTATTAAATTAGGATTTAAATTTCGAGTAGTTTTTAAACTCATAAAGTCTCTTTTGTTCTTACTCGCATTTTTTTTGTTGTAAAACGGTAAAAAGAAAAGATAGGCTTTTAATTAATGATGGGATAGTTTTTATATGTGGAAGGATAAGTAAATAGTTTAAAAGGCAGGAGAAATTAACAACTCCTGCCTTTTTGGAAATACAACTAATCACTAATCAATAAATACTTCCACTACTAAAAACATTTTATTAATCTTCACCTAATCCCCAACTAAGTTCTATATTAGATGAAGCTGGTGATACTCTTATATAACCTTGCATTTCTTGGTGTAATGCAGAACAGAAATCTGTACAATAGAATGGCCAAACTCCAACTTGTTTTGGATACCAAACGAATGTTTCTGTTTGCCCTGGCATAATAAGTAATTCTGAAGTTTGTGCTCCAATCATTGCAACACCGTGAGGCACATCGTAATCTTGCTCTAAATTCGTAACGTGGAAATACACTTTATCTCCTACTTTTACACCTTCAATGTTATCTGGGTTAAAGTGACTACGAATCATAGTCATATAAATATGAACTTCTTTTCCATCTCTTTCAACTCTTGCATCACCATCTGTTATAGTTGCATATTTGTGTTTGTTTTCTTCTAATTTATATAATTTTTTAGAGTTTTTCATTATTATTTCTGCGGGAATACCTGCAGCATAATGAGGTTCTCCAACGGTTGGAAAATCTAATAATAATTCCATTTTTTCTCCAGTAATGTCATATAGCTGTGCCGACTGAGTTACTTCAGGCCCCGTTGGTAAATAACGATCTTTAGTAATTTTATTCATAGCTAATAAATATTTTCCGTAAGGTTTTTGAGAGTTTCCTCCAGGAATCATTAAGTGACCTACAGAGTAATAGGTGTTTTTTCTGTCAATTACTTCCCAAGTTCCTAGTTTCCATTTAACTACTTCAGAAGAGATAAAGAAGGTTGTATAGGCATTTCCTTTTCCGTCAAATTCTGTGTGTAATGGACCTAAACCTGGTTGTTCAACAACACCAGCCAGTACATCTTCGAAGTTAAGAATTGGGATACCATAAGCTTCTCCTGCAAATTTCTTGTTTTCAATGGCATCGAGCATTTTTGTAAAGGAATGTACCGTAACATTAGCAGAAAGTTTTCCGCTAGCTACAATGTACTCTCCAGATGGATCTACGTCACAGCCGTGAGGGGATTTAGGGGTTGGTAAAAAATACACAGCACCAGGAACTTCAGCAGGATCTACCATAAGAACTTCTTTTATCATTGTAGAAGTAGCACTGTGCGTTGCATCGTCATAAACATTATGTGCGTAATTAGTTGGCATCATTTTACCACCACCGTTATTTACATATTCTTCAATCTTTTTCCAGTTAATTGCTGCGATAAAATCCTTATCGTTTTGTGAGGCGTTTACCTCTAGCAATGTGTTGGCTTCTTCAGTATTATACGTTGTAAAGAAGAACCATCCGTGTGATTTTCCTCTTCCAGGATGTGCTTTATCATAATCAAATCCAGGCATTAATAGCTGAAATTTTATATTCATTTTACCGTCTTCTGGATCAACTTTTATAAAAGAAAGAGTTCCTTTAAAATTTCCTTTGTATTCCTTTATAGATATGTCACGTTGAGGAATTGGGATACTAAATCTAGTTCCAGCAATTACATATTCTGTGTTATCTGTAACATAAGAGGAACTGTGGTTTCCAGCAGAATTTGGAATTTCAATAATTTCGGTAGTTTCAAAAGTGGTTAAATCAATTTTTGCAATACGAGGTGTATTGTTACCATTTATGAATACCCAACGACCATCTAATTCTCCATTTGTTTGAGAAATATCAGGGTGGTGAGAATCATCCCAAGGAATAAATCCGTGAGATGTATTTAGCATAGGCTTGGTTTCTTCGTTAAAACCCCATGCTTTCTCGGCATCTACCGAAAAAACAGGAATTACTTTAAACAAACGTCCAGAGGGTAAGCCGTAAACTGCTAATTGTCCGCTAAATCCACCTGAAACAAAGGCATAAAATTCGTCTAATTCACCTGGAGCTACATATACTTTTTCAGCTGCGCTTGAAGAAAGTGCTCCTTGATTCTTGTTTGAAGTTCCTCCGTTATTGCAACTGAATAATCCAGCGACAATAATAAGAGCAACTACTATGTTGATTGCTTTTTTCATTATTTATATATTTATTAATAGTGTTAATTTATTTATTCTTTTGTTGGAGGTAACATTACCTTATCAATCACGTGAACAATACCATTACCAGCTTTTACACTTGCAATAATTTTTGCACCACCTACATATACATCATCACCTTTAACTTCAACCAAAACATATTGGTTGTTAGCTTGACCTAACTCTTTTCCATTAAAAGCTTTTTTCAAAAACTCTTTACTGTAGTTTCCTGGAGTTACGTGATATTTTAAAATATCTGCCAAGGTGTTTTTGTTTTCAGGTTTTAATAAGTTTTCTACGGTTCCTTCTGGTAAAGCCGCAAAAGCTTCATTTGTAGGAGCAAAAACCATTAATGGACCAGCGTTTACTAGTGCGTTTTCTAAATCTGCAGCTTGTACCGCAGCTACTAATGTAGTGTGGTCTGGAGATCCAATTGCAATTTGTAATACATTAGGCGTAGAACCATCATCTGCGATAAACGCTTGACCTTTTTCTTTAGTGTTTGTGTTTTCTGTTGGTGCATTTGCTGTTGCATCTTTTTTCTCGCTAGTATTACAACTCGAAACAAGCAAGATTAACATAAAGGCAAACACTGTTTTTAGTATTGTTTTCATGATATATATTGTTTTTATTGGTTACTAAGTTATTTTCAGAATGTAATTTAAAGTGTTCTGAAATATTCTAACACAGAACGTGCTTCCTCTTCTGTAAGATTTTGATTTGCCATTGGAGAACCGTTATATTCCATTAATAGTGCTTTGGCAATTGGATCTTTTTTAACCATTTCGTCTGGATTTAAAATCATATTCATAATCCACTCTGGAGAACGTTTTTTAAAAATTCCTTTTGGAGAAGGTCCAATGAATTTTTTCTCAACCTTATGACAAGCAGTACATTTAGCTTTATAAACTTCTGCACCTTTTGTAGCCATTGCTTGATCGATATCAGCACTAAGAGTTATCGATTTTATTGGACCAATTCCTTTGTTAGAAAGGTCGTAGGTTTTTTCTTTTTTCTCAGTTTTTACTTTTTTAACTTCTTTTTTCTTTGTGGTAATTTTTACTTTTTCTTTTTTCTCTTTTTTGGCATCGCCTCCACAACTCGAAAGAGAGAGTGAGAAAATTACTAGTAGTGATAGTTTGATTACATTTTTCATTGTTCTTAGTTTTAATATTATGTTAATTTATGGATCAAAAGTAAAGTGTCTTTCACATTAAAAATATGACTTTTGTCATAAACAGTAAAAAAAGATAAAAAAGTCTTTTAATATAAAAAACATTATAAAAACAGTTAATTATGTGTAAATATAATGAAAAAAAAGGATTCTTTTTTTTATAGAAAAGTACTAGCCTAAAATTTTTTTGTGTTTTTGTAAAAAGCATCTGCTTGTTGCATGAGCTCTCTTGCTTTTTTAAGTTTGTAGTTGTAGAGCTCTTGTTCTTCTATTTATATTAGCACTAATTTTAAAAATACATTCGTTATTATTACAATATGTTGTAAAAAAATAACCCCGAATATTCGGGGTTTACTTTTTATTAAAACTATTTTACATTTAATGTAAAATCATTTTGCCATTTTTATCTACTTCATCACCATATTTGTTGTAATATTTTGTGACCCCATTTTTAGTAGAATAATAATGAGTAACGCCATTTATTTTTAAACTGCCTGTTTTAATTTTTTCAGGAACTATGGGTACTGGGGGAGCTGGAGGTGTAGGGATATTAGTATTGTTAACCCCGTTTTTTGTAATCTTTACAATAGGATTGCTATTCTTAAAAGTAGTGGTTTCAATATTTAATTTATTATTCTCTTTTATTAATGAGATTGCTTTATTTGAAGGAATTCGTTCATTTTCATAGAAAAATGCTGCATTGTTTTTCGCCATTTTAATAATATGGTCCAAAGGTTTTAAACTAACAAACGGAGGTGGTGGCGGAAAACAATCTGGGAATGGTTCAGCATTTGCTTTTTGCTCGTCAGTCATTAAATTATAGAGGTATTCCAATCGTTCTAAATCTTTCATTAAAACAACACGGTTTTCTTTGTCTTGTTTATTGTACTTTTTTGCTAGTTTGTTGTATTCTGCTAATTGGGATTTGGTTGCTCCTTTTTTTATTAAAGGAACATCTGAAATGCTACCAGGAATACGTATTTTATTAATTCCATAATCAATTAATATTTCTTGAATATTTGTTATAAATTCCATTGGCACACTATCTTCGCTAATAATAATTATATCAACAAATTTTGATCGTTCTTCTTTAGTTAAGCTTTGATTAAACTTTGCCAATATGTTAGGCAATTCATTTACAGTAGCACTTATTCCATTAACAGTGAACGATTTATTGTTTTTAATATTTATAGTAATGTTTTTAGAACTTATTTTTAAATTATCATTTTTAACCCAACAAGCCGTTACATTTTCAATACCATTTTCTTTGATAATCTCGATAAAAGGAAATAACTTTTCGGTAGTTTCTTTATTTTCTACATCGATTTTTGCAAAATAAAGCACTTCATTTGGATAGGTTTCTTTGTATGATTTTATTGCATTCGGGATTTCGCCAAAAGAAATGATTTCATTATTATAATAAATGTTCTCTTCGGAATCTATCTTCAAATAAAAATCATTTACAAATAAATTATCATTTTCTAATACTGGTTTATTGAGTGTTTCTTTAGTGCTAAAACTATATGTCAATACAGCTAATAGTGGAAGTAATAATAGGCTTCTAAACCATATTTTTCGTGTTGAAGTGTGTGTTTTCATAACTGTGAATCGTTTTTTGATAAATGAATAATTAATTGAATTTGCCATTTGTGGCGTGCTAGCATCTGATGAGAATGCCAATAAAATATTTTGATATAAACTTGAATCAATTCCTTGATTTAATACTGCTTGATCTGCTAAAAATTCGTGATTTAATTTGATACTGTGTTTGATGAAATACAAAAAAGGATTGAACCAGAATACAATTTGTAAAAGCTCTATAAATAAAACATCAAAACTGTGTTTTTGCTTAGCGTGTGTTTGTTCGTGGAGCATTACTTCGGAAGGGATTTCCTGCAAATCATACTTCTGTTTGTTCAGAAAAATATAACTGAAGAACGTATGAGGTATCACCTTTTCAGTTAACAATACATTGATGTAATCGGTGAATTTTACTTTCTGATTTTGATTGATTTTAATAAGAATTTGAAAAATATTTTTTATAAATCGGAAACTGAAAAAAGCAACTCCTATAAAATATACGGTCCACAATATGGAAGGCAAATAATCTAACAATGAAGTTGATTCTTCTAGTTGAGTTTCCGATGTAATTGATGTAAAATTTATGGGTGTAGTTTCTAAAACCTCTATATAAGTGGTAAAAGTAATGATGGGAATTCCGAAAGAAACCACTAGCATTCCCAACAAATAGATGCGTTTAAATTGATGCATATTTTCATTTTCTAAAATGAGTTTGTAGAAAACAAATAAAATTGCTAGGCAAGCTCCAGATTTTAATAGATAGAGTTCCATACTTATTTCTTTTTAATTTCAGAATCAATAATCGTTTTCAATTTTTCTAATTCTTCTTTGGTAAGGTTGGTTTCTTGGGTAAAAAAGGAAGCAAATTGAGAAGCACTATCGTTAAAGAAATTTTTTATTAATCCGTTTACGTGTTTCGAGAAATAATCTTTTTTCTTCACCAAGGGGAAATATTCTCGACTGCGTCCCAACTGTTTATAATCCACAAACTGCTTCACTTGCATTCTTTTTAAAAGTGTAGCTATAGTTGTGGTAGCTGGCTTTGGGTCTTCATAGGCTTCAATTAAATCTTTCATCATTGCGGTTTCAAGTTTCCACAAATGATTCATTAATTCTTCTTCTGACTTGGATAATTTCATCAATAATTTATTTTATTCTACAAACATAGAACAAATATTTTAATTCTACAAATGTAGAGCTAAAGTATTTTCAATTTTATAATAATTGTTCTTGACTGTGTTTGAACAAGCAGTATTTTTTATATTTGCCAGAGATAGGAGTTTAACTAAAATAGACACCCGCCTTCGCGAGTGATGATTATGAGCATAGAAAGAGAAGTAAAAAAAAGAGCAGAAGAAAAATGTGAATTTTGCGGACATATTGAACATTTAGAAATGTACGTAGTTCCAAAAACCCCAGAATATATTGAAGGTGTAGATACGGCAGTTTGGGCTTGTAAAACCTGTATTTCACAATTTGATGATGAGGATAATAGAGATGAAAATCATTGGCGTTGCCTAAACGATAGTATGTGGAGTGCTGCAGCACCCGTACAAATTATGTCTTGGAGAATGTTACACCGATTAAAATCTTTTGGTTGGTCACAAGACATGCTAGATATGATGTATTTAGACGATCAGCAATTAGAATGGGCAGCAGCAGAAGGCGATGCAGAAGATAAAACCGATGCGATTATCCATAGAGATGCAAATGGTGTGATTTTGAAAACGGGAGATTCTGTTGTATTAATAAAAGACTTGAAAGTAAAAGGTTCAAGTTTGGTTGCCAAACAGGGTACGGCTGTTAGACGTATTTCTTTAGATCACGAAAATGCGGAATTTATTGAAGGTAAAGTTGGACCAACTCAGATTGTGATTATTACTAAATATGTTAAAAAGATATAAGACCGCTTCGCTTTAAGATGTAAGAATTAAGACGGCTTTTTGACAGCAATAAAAAATCTAAAATAAATTAAAGAGCCTTCAAATCATTAATAATTGAAGGCTCTTTTTTTAGTCATACTTCGTAAGTCAAAAAATCTTAAATTGTCCTTACTTACTCATTTCAGTGAAATAATGAAAGAATTGAGGAATCGTTTCAATTCCTTTTAAGTAATTCCAAATTCCAAAATGTTCGTTTGGTGAGTGAATTGCATCGCTATCCAATCCGAAGCCCATTAAAATGGTTTTGCTTTTTAGTTCTTTTTCAAACAAAGCAACTATTGGAATACTTCCTCCACTTCGTTGTGGAATAGGTGTTTTTCCGAAGGTTTCTTCATAAGCTTTTTCAGCTGCTTTATACCCCAAACAATCTATTGGTGTTACGTATGCTTGTCCGCCGTGATGAGGTGTCACCTTTACAGTTACTGCTTCTGGAGCAATGCTTTCAAAATGGTTTTTAAAGAGTTTAGTGATTTCTTCCCAATCTTGATTTGGCACCAATCGCATCGAAATTTTTGCAGATGCTTTACTCGCAATTACGGTTTTTGCACCTTCGCCAATGTAACCACCCCAAATTCCGTTTACGTCAAGTGTTGGTCTAATTGAGTTTCTTTCGTTTGTAGTATATCCTTTTTCGCCATAAACTGAATGTATGTCTAATGCTTTTTTATAATTTTCTAAACTAAAAGGAGCTTCTCCCATTTTGGCTCTTTCTTCAGCAGACAATCCATCTACCTTATCGTAAAATCCTGGAATGGTAATATGATTATCTTCATCGTGAAGTGAAGCAATCATTTTGGTTAAAACATTAATAGGATTTGCTACAGCACCACCGTACAATCCACTGTGTAAATCACGATTTGGTCCTGTAACTTCAACTTCAACATAGCTCAATCCACGAAGTCCAGTTGTTATTGAAGGAACATCGGGAGCAATCATTCCAGTATCGCTAATCAATATAATATCGTTGGATAATTTTTCTTGGTTTCGTTCTACAAACCAGCCAAGACTTTCGCTTCCTATTTCTTCTTCGCCTTCAATCATAAATTTCACATTGCAAGGAAGTTGGTTGGTGGAAGTCATATATTCCATCGCCTTTACATGCATATACATTTGACCTTTATCATCGCAAGAACCTCGTGCAAAAATGGCACCTTCAGGATGTAATTCTGTTTTTTTAATAACCGGTTCAAACGGTGGACTGTCCCATAAATCGATTGGATCTGGTGGTTGCACATCATAATGACCATATACCAAAACAGTTGGTAGGTTTGGATCGATTATTTTTTCACCATAAACAATTGGATATCCTGGAGTTTCACAAATTTCTACTTTGTCACAACCAGCAGCGATTAGGCTTTCTTTTACGACATCGGCAGTACGAATTACATCGTTTTTGTAGTTGGAATCTGCACTGATGGAAGGGATTTTTAAGAGTTCAATAAGTTCGTTAATAAAACGATTTTTATGTTGGTCGAGGTAGGGTAAAACACTTTTCATTTGTATTAGTATAATATATATCCCAAAAATAAGAAAGAATATGAAATATCTAAGTCTTTTATGAATGAAAACGAAATAAAAAACATTATAAGTACATACACACCTATTTCTTTAAAGGAAATGGATAATGTATCATTAATGAAGCGAGTAGATACAAAATTTCTTTTAGGAAAAAACCAATTAAGACAAATTTTGGAGTCTATAAAAGATGAATATTTTATACTTGAGATTAATAAAAATAGGTTAATGAATTATAAATCGTTGTATTTCGATTCTGTTGACAAAATTTTTTATAATAACCACCACAATAAAAGAGTAAGAAGAACCAAAGTAAGGATTAGAAAATATGTAGAATCTAACATATTATTTTTAGAAGTAAAACAAAAAGATATCAAAGGAAACACTGTAAAAAATAGAGTTAGAATCGATAGTTTTGAAACTGTTTTGTCTAAAAATTCTAACAGTTTTATTGAGAAAATTACTACAAAAAATTACACTTTAGAACCATCATTGTGGAATAGTTTTAGAAGAATCACACTCGTTAATAAAAAAGCTAAAGAACGAGTTACAATAGATGTAGATCTTTCATTTTCAATTAATGTAAAAGAAAAAAAATATGATGATTTAGTAATTGTTGAGTTAAAACAAGAGCGTTATAATAGAAACTCTCCTATAGTAGAGTCCTTAAAGAAAAATGGATTTCTACCATATAGTTTAAGTAAATATTGTGTAGGAATGATAAACCTATATGACAATTTAAAACAGAATAGATTTAAAGAAAAACTAATTAAAATTAACAAAATATCCACAAGCTCATGGAATTCTTAGATATACCAATTTTTGACAATGATTTTTATAAAATGTTATTCCGCTTTGCGGTAAATTCAATTTTTTTAGTAATAATAATAAGGTATATATATTACAAGAAAACACGAAATAAAAATTACCTTTTTACATATTTTATGATAAGTATAATAGTTTTTTTCTTGTGTTTTACTTTGAAAAAATACGAATTAGATTTAGGAATGGCATTAGGGCTTTTTGCAATTTTTGGCATTATAAGATACCGAACAGATCCAATTCCTATCAAGGAAATGACTTATCTTTTTGTTGTAATTGGTGTTTCTGTAGTAAATTCTTTAGCAAATTCTAAAATGAGTTATGCTGAAATAATTGGATCTAATGTTATGGTAGTTATCTCATTACTGTTATTAGAGAGGCTTTGGTTTCAAGAAAAACTATTGACTTCAAAAAAGATAGTGTACGAGAAAATTGAAAATATAAAACCAGAAAATTATGAAATACTTAAAGCAGATTTAGAACAAAGAACTGGGATAGAAATAGAAAGAACAGTTGTAAAAGACGTTGATTTTTTAAAAGATACTGCCAATATCGTAATTTATTATGAAGATTTAACCAATAAATAAACTTAAAAATATACTATGAATAATAAAAAATTAATACTAATTCTATTGATAGGGCTATTTGCCAATGCAGGCTTTTCTCAAACAGAAAATAAAGATTTTTCAGCATGGTTTTCAGCACAATTAAATTATAAATTAAACAAAAAATGGACATTTTCTCTACAAGAGCAATTACGGCTTAAAGAGAATGCTTCAACCATAGATGGGTATTTTACTCAGTTAGGTGTAAGATATAATTTAGTTAAAGGTCTAACTGTTGGAGTTGGTTATAGGTATATAAGAAAAAACGACAATAAGGGGGCAAAACAGGGATATGACTCATACAACAGGTATCAATTTGATTTGCTATATGGACATAAAATAAGTCGCTTTATTATGAAATATAGGCTTCGTTATAATACTAGAAATGAAATAGGAGTATCCAAAGCAGAAGGGGATATACCTAAAAACTTCACAAGATTCAAGGCAGCAACAAGGTATAACATTAAAGGGTGGAAATTTGACCCTGAATTATCAAGTGAAATATTTTATCGTTTAGGTTCTGAAATTTCTTCAGAAAATGGATTTAATGGGTATAGAGTAACTTTTGGGACATCATATACTACAAAAAAAATAGGGAAAATAGGGGTGTATTATAGATTAGAAAAAGAGATTAATACAGAAAACCCTAGAACAGATAATATTTTACGTATTAAATACTCTTATACAATAAAGAACAAAAAGAAGAACAATAAGAAGAAGAAAAAAAAGAAATAAATAAATTTCTTTTTTTATTTAATAATAATTTTGAATACCTATATTTGCGCTCCTTAAGCGGGCGTGATGGAATTGGTAGACATGCTAGACTTAGGATCTAGTGCTTCACGGCGTGGGAGTTCGAGTCTCCCCGCCCGTACAAACTAAAAGCTTCTCAGAAATTGAGGAGCTTTTTTTGTTTCACGTATCATTTTTCATAAGCGTGATGGTCCCGATAGCTATCGGAATGGTAGTCATGCTAGACTTAGGATCTAGTGCTTCACGGCGTGGGAGTTCGAGTCTCCCCGCCCGTACAGTAAAGAAAACCGAAGATTTTAAATCTTCGGTTTTTTTCTTGGGTATAACATAGGTATAACAATTGGCGGTTTGTTTTGGGTTTGTTTGGTGCTTTGTTTATTGGGTTTGGGGCGATATGAACTAATATGGTTTAATTTGCGACAAAACGGGCTATTTTTTACTCTAGTGGCGTAAAAATCATTTTTATATCTTGGGTTGTTTCTATTTTACTGGATATTAATTTTTAACTGAGAAAGAATAATATGCAAGGGATTCCTCATTTTACCAATAAATGATAATTTTCATTACTATTACTCAAGCCATATATAAAGGTAAATAATCTCCACGATATTACTTGAATGTATCATTTACCAAGACATTATTTGGTTAAAACCGATTTTGAAGAATCAACTGGAATAACTATGACAATTCCACATGAAATAAAAAATTACTTGGCTTGGTTTGCCTTTGAACAAACTGCATACAAAATGGCAGATGAATTTGAACTTGAGATATAAGTTCTTTTTTATTACAACAATAATTCAAAAAGCATCTTGGAAACAAGATGTTTTTTAATGACAATTTAAATACAGTTTGATTACCATTTATTTACACTTTAACTAAATTTATTTTTATGTCCTTTATAGCAAATTTAAAAATGTCTTCATCCGCTTTACCATTTTGCATTTAAGGACATTTTACTCACGATGTCTCAAGTCGTTCCTTTAAGACATCGAGGCAGGATTGCAAAAGTGTTAGATATTCCCTTTTCTGATTTATTTAAACCTCGTAAACTTTCAGATAAATCGTTATTGTAAAAATTAGGAATGATTGATGAACTATCCGAGTATAGTCAAAATGTTATTGAAATTTAAAGCGAAATATTGATTAGCGGAATTAGAGAAAGTGAGAAAAAAAATATAATTTATTAAACTAAAGTTTACTATTTCATAATGTTTTATAGTTTAATTAATAGCTATTAAATTAAAAAACCATAAATTGCCCAAAATTTATTAAAAATATTATTGGAATCTAAGAATTTACGTGCTGACGGAGAATTAAAGAGTCTGCCAAAAATCATATTGGATTTTGCAGAAAAGCTCCATAATAAAGAATTTAAATTAGCAGCCACTAAAATAAAAGAATTCATAGATTCTAATGACTTTATAGATAGTTGTCTTTGTCATGTTGAATACCCTTATGTTGATGCTCAATACAGGGATTCATTTTATTTTTATCACTCCTTCAAAAATTTACATAAAGAAAAAGAATGTATTCGAGTTAGTTTATTTAAAAAAAAATATCTTTCTGATGATAGTTTTTTTACAATTAAAAAAAACAGCAGTAATAATTTTCTTGGGATATTTGTAATAAGACCTACAAAATTAAAGCAAATTGGACGAATGGTTCTTTCTCCTTATTCATTCAATTTACCTCCAATTGATATTATTTCAAGAAAGTTTGTGTTTTCAATAAATGGTATTTCAATAACTGTTGATGCATTTCAAAATTCTGGTCAAGATGGCGAATTTTATTCTTGTGCAGAAACAAGTTTAATGAGTTTATCAAGTTATTTTTCTAAGTACGATGATTTCAACAATCAATTGCCATCAAATATTCATAGATTAATAGATAAAGTACGAGTTGAAAAAATTACATCAGGTGTTGGGTTAAAGCAACATGAAATATCTTATGCGTTAAAACAATTTGGTTTTGGAACCAAAATGTATTTACGTAATAAAGACACTAAAAGTACAGACTTTAAGAATGCTTTTAACGATTATATAGAATCAGGTATTCCAGTTTTAGCAACAGTTTCTTCAACAAAAGATGAAAACCATTCCGTTTTATGCATTGGATTTAAAAATGAAAATGAAAAGAAAAAAAGAATTTCTTCTCGAAATAAAAATTTTACTGATATAATAACAGATATTATCACTAGTGATAGTTTATTTGAATCTGAAAGAGAATATATAT
>JAKITD010000107.1 GCA_021648265.1 Flavobacteriaceae bacterium
AGAACAACCGTTTGTTAATTATTTAGAAAACCTCGATTTTTTATTACGGTTTTGGAAAAAGGATAATTATATATCAAAATCGTCTATAATTTTTACAGGAAAACCCTAACGATTTTAATTTTTTTGAGCACTATCTCATAAACTGTGTAAGTTTAAAAAATAGCTTGGGTCATGACCCAAGCTGTTTTTGTTTAATTTTAAATTTTATACAGTAATGAAGAAAGAAGATTTATTTAACGACGAGTTCTTAAAACAGTTTAAAACTGGAGAAGAGCTTACAGGCTTTTTAAAGCAATTACAAAAGCGAGGCATTGAAAAGATGCTAGAAGGCGAACTTGATGGCCATTTAGGCTATTCAAAACATGAACAATCTGCTACCAGCAATGCTCGTAACGGGGTTACTCAAAAGAAAGTAAGGACAAGTTTTGGTGAGTCAACGATAGAAGTCCCACGAGATCGTGATGCGACCTTTAATCCTATGCTTGTCCCCAAGCGCAAGAGCATGGTCGATGGTATTGAAAATGTCATTGTATCTCTCTACGCTAAAGGAATGAGTAATAGCGATATTGAAGAGCAAATAAGAGAGGTCTATAATTTTGATGTCTCTACAAGCACTATATCAAGAATAACAGATGCTATTGCCAATGATATTGTTGCTTGGCAAAACAGACCTTTAGAACCAGTCTACCTAATTGTTTGGATGGATGGCATTGTATTCAAGGTTCGGGAGAACTCCAAAGTCATTAACAAAACCATCTATATCGCAGTAGGGCTTCGTAGAGACGGCAAAAAAGAAGTGCTTGGGCTTTGGTTGGGCAAGAACGAATCATCTGCCTTTTGGATGTCTGTACTTACAGATATGAAAGCTCGTGGAGTGGAAGATTTACTCATCACAGCAACCGATAACCTCAATGGATTTACAGACACCATTAGAACAGTGTTCCCAGAATCTAAAACGCAAATCTGTGTCGTACATCAAATACGCAATGCTTGTAGATATGTGGTTTGGAAGGATAAAAAAGCATTTACTTCAGATATGAAAAACATCTATAATGCCCCTACAAAACAAGCCGCAGAAGCCGCTTTAAACGACTTTGCAGATAAATGGGAAAGCAAGTACTCATACGCTATAAAAAGCTGGAGGGACAACTGGGAAGAGCTTACTGTTTTCTTCGAATTCCCTTTAGAAATAAGAAAAATTATTTACACCACTAACCTTATTGAAAACCTAAATGGAAAAATTAGAAAATACACTAAAAACAAATTATCATTCCCAACAGATCAGGCTGTGATGAAATCCGTATATTTGGCAGTAAGAGAAGCAACCAAAAAATGGTCAATGCCAATTAGAAATTGGGGAATTATCCTCAATCAGTTCTTAACCATATATGAAAAAAGGGTCAGACTTTAAGTAAAAAATCTAACCCAAGTTATTTTTAACTTACACACTTTGTAGGATAGTGTCTATTGTCATTTACTACTCAACAGCCTTTAACAAAATAGATGTTTTATTAAAGTCGGAAGCAGCATTAATTACACTTCTAAATTCATTGTAGCGACTAACATTATACTCGTTGGATTTATAAAACTCTTGTATGGTGATCACTATGGTGTTACCTTTTAATTTATAACTGGACTCGAATTTGCATATCTTTTCGCCAGTAACCGATTTAAAACTTTTATCGATGTTTAGAACCTCAAGGCCTTCGGCAGTATAACCATCGGGAATATGCACTTTAATATCGTAATCGTATTGATTAGGATAAGTCATTTCTATAGGATTAACACGTTCAGTCTCTTGATATAATTCGCTTTGTGTCCCAATTACTTTTCCTATTTGAAAAATATAGCTGTCTCCAGCTTCTTCCAAAAGAGCTTCAGAAGTAATAGTGCATCTTGTAATAAAAGGTAAATTATATTCTAACGAATTCATATCAACATTTTCTGTTTCAAAACTTTTTACCACTTTATCCTCAATACCAGAACTTGTTAAATAATCTTCATACTCCTTTATGCCTTGCTCTGTAGATAAATTTAATATGGCTTTGCTGGTTACAGCCCAATGTCCAGTATGTTCTTGGTATTGTTTAAGCGAAACACTTTCCATTTCTTCATCAAAAGTAATATCTGTATTTCTAACAATACGACTATAATTAGGATCAGATTGAATGATTTTACTAAAATAATATTCAAAACTTTCAGTAATAAACAAACCATAATTACCTAATATTTGAAATGGTGCTTCACCAACTCTATATTCTAATCTATTTGGTGCTATGTACTTTTCTTCGGTTGGTAAATAAATTAAGAAATCCCTAAGCATATTTGGTGTAAAAAAGTCTGGATCGAATTTATAAGTAAAACGATTTGCAGTAATCACAATTTCGTATTCTATATCAAAAGCTTTTAAGTAGTTTGCATACACTTTTAGGATGCCATAATCACTTGATGTTCTGTTTTTTAAGATATATTCTAAATCGGTAAGCTCTGCATTATTATTTTTTACAATAGTAAAATTAGATTTAATAAAATTATCTATGAGTGATGCTTTTTCAAACGTGGTTTTGTCTAAATCTCCATCAATTAAGATATCTATATCGGTTTTTACCAAAGGTGATACTTCTTCAGGAAAAAAGTTACTTCCAACATTACTTACAACATTGTTCCAAAACATCTCTTGTGTAATATTTTGTTCTTTTGGCATACATTGAAACACAACAGCAATTTTATTCGCATTAGGAGTTGCATATTCCTCTTCAATCATTGCAGGTAAATTTTTTAGAGTCAATAATTTTGCATGTTTACCTTCAACAGTAATTGTTTCAAAAGGAGTTTCGGTTCTATATGCTTTAACTTTAGCATTTAAGTCTCCAGTTATAAATAAAAATTGTGCTTCTTTAATAAAATAATTGCTTTGTAGCGTTTCGGTTCCGTGCATGTCGTATTCTTTTTCTACAGTATAAAGTACTTCAATTTCGGAGTTTTTTTCTACACCTTCAATTGCAAATATTTTAAAACCTCCGTATTCTTCAACATTATTAACTTCTTTAATATTGTCTTTATTAAGGAGCATTATCTTTCCGTCAGCATTTATAGTTCTTGCTTTAATGTCTATAA
>JAKITD010000108.1 GCA_021648265.1 Flavobacteriaceae bacterium
GTTTTAGATCCTAACCATTTGTTTTCCATCATCGTATTGATGAATTCTGGCAATTTGAAGATATCGTGTTCTTCATCGTTTGGAAGTCCTTGGTACAATCCGTTGGCAACGTGAACCAAGGTGTCAAGTCCAACAACATCAACGGTACGGAAGGTTGCCGATTTTGGACGACCAATTACTGGACCTGTTAATTTATCTACTTCTTCAACGGTAAGTCCCATTTCTTTTACTAAATGGAATAGTGCTTGAATTCCGTAGATACCAATTCGGTTTCCTATAAATGCAGGTGTATCTTTAGCGAGTACGGATGTTTTTCCGAGGAATTGTTCACCGTAAATCGTTAAGAAATCCAATACTTCTTGTGAAGTGTCTGGGCCTGGAATGATTTCAAATAATTTTAGATAACGCGGAGGGTTAAAGAAATGTGTTCCACAAAAATGTTTTCTGAAATCTTCGCTTCTACCTTTATTCATAAACTGAATTGGTATTCCTGAAGTGTTACTTGTAATCAAGGTTCCTGGAGTTCTGTGTTTTTCTAGGTTTTCAAAAACTTGTTGTTTGATGTCGAGTCTTTCTACCACCACTTCAATAATCCAATCTGCATCTTTTACCTTTGCGATATCGTCGGTTAGGTTTCCGGTTGTGATTCGCTTTGCAAAATCTTTGTGATAGAGTGGGGCAGGTTTCGATTTTATCGATGCGGTTAATGCATCGTTTACCAAACGGTTTCTAACCACTTTGTTCTCTAAAGTTAATCCTTTTGCTTTTTCTTTTTCAGAAAGGTCAAAAGGAACAATATCGAGTAATAAAACTTCTACGCCAATATTGGCGAAATGACAAGCGATCCCGCTTCCCATAATCCCTGAGCCAATTACGGCTACTTTATTTATTCTTCTTTTAGACATAATTATCTATTTATCTGATACGTATATTTTTTTTGAATTTATTAGTTCTAAAATGGTATTAGTTACTTTTTTAAATGCTTTTAAATCTTCTGTTGATACTGATTTGTTTACTGCTTCGTCGAAACCAATAACTACTTGTTTTGAAAAATCTCTCATTTCTACTCCAAAATCTGTTAAATAAATAAGGACTCCACGACCGTCTTCTGGATTTGGTTTACGAACGATTAATCCTTTTTCTTCCATTGTTTTTAGGGTTCTGGAAAGGCTAGTTGCTTCAATACCCATTTTAGGACCAAGAGAAGTTGAAGGGGTTCCTTCTTCTGGGTCGATGCTAATAAGTGCAAATCCAGTTGCCATGGTACTTCCCTTTTTACCTGCTTCTTCGTTGTACATTTTGGTTACACTCATCCAAGTGGAGCGAAGTAAATAATCTATTGTTTTTTCTTTCATATTTTTTTCAATGCTCAAATATACGAAAAATATGTTATGCGTGCATAGTAAATTTATGTTAAATTATTTTCTTAGAATTAGAATAATTAGAAATTTGAGAGAAGGGAAGTCTTTTTAGTATGTGTTGATAATTATTTTCTCTTTCGGAGAATATAAATTTCATCGTCTGAAAAAGACATCCAAGCAAAGTCATACACCCAATGATAGGTTTTTCCTTTAGAATTAATATGGAAATGTGTTAGGAAGTTGAATCGAAATTTTTTTTGTTCGAGAATAATTCTGTTTACTTTTTTCTGAATGGTATTTTTTCCCATAATTTCCAAAAGTATGGATCTGTTACGATGAAGAATTCGATCTATATTTAGAGCAGCAATATTGGTAACTTTTCTTAAATTTATGTGGTAATAGTTTTTACATCTTAGGGAACAGAATATTTTATCATTTCTTCCAACAATTAAATTAGAGCATATTTTACATTTTTTTTGCTTGTTCCTTGCTGAATTCATTGATTTCAGGGTTTATTCGTTTATAACGGTTAATATACGACTAATTATACAATTGGTTAGTTTTTCAATTTATAAAGTGCGAGGTTTATACTTTTAATACATAGCTTATGGTACCTATTATTTATGATTGTTTGCCGAATTCGAGAAGGATTAAAGTATATATTCCCTATTCGTTAAAAGAGATTAGAGGACAATTCAAAAAAATTGATTCTAGTTATTGGCACCCAAATCAGAAGTTGTGGTCGGTAATAAATACTTCTGAAAATTTGGAGTTGGTGAAGTTTATATTCGGAAAAAATTATGTTACAAAACGGCTAATACTTCCGAAGAAAATTGTATTAAATGAATTAAATACGAGGGCTTTTGAGGCTTTAACTGCTTTAGAAAGAGTTTTGATTGTTAAACGTTTTAGTGAATCGACCATACGAGCATATCGGAATTATTTTTCGATTTTTTTGTCTAAATTTATGGAACGAGATTTGAAACAAATTACACGTGAAGATATTGAGGGTTTTGTGTACGAGCTTATTACGAAAAATAAAATTAGTGAGAGTTATCAGAACCAGTTAATTAATTCAGTAAAGGCATATTATGAACATGTTTTGGGAATGCCTAGAGAATATTATGAGATTACACGACCGAAAAGATCACTTACCATACCAAATATTTTGAGTGAAAAGGAAGTATTTAAAATTATTGAAAGTCCAAAAAACATTAAGCACCGTGCTATTTTATGGACTATTTATAGTGCAGGTCTGCGGATTTCGGAATTGATTAATTTACGAATTATAGATATACATAGTGAGGAGGGTTTTATTTTTGTAAAGGATAGCAAGGGAAAGAAGGATCGTAAAACAATTTTATCGCCTCAATTGGTAATTTTATTACGGAATTATTATCGAGTTAATAAACCATCTTATTGGCTGTTTGAGGGGCAAACAGGGGGGAAGTACAGTGTTACCAGTGTGCGGGCTATTTTTAGAAGAGCTGTAAAGGAAACGAATTCGAATCCTTGGTCAACGGTTCATACATTGCGGCATTCGTTTGCTACTCATTGTATTGAAAACAAGGTTAGTTTGCGACATATACAGACGATGCTTGGGCATAATTCGCCAAAGACTACTGAAATTTACACGAAAACTATTGAGATTAATAATAAAAAGATTACGAGTCCGTTGGATTTTTTATTAAAAAACAATACCTTTCACACATAAACAATATATCAGCAATAACGGTGATACAATTGTTGT
>JAKITD010000055.1 GCA_021648265.1 Flavobacteriaceae bacterium
CCACAGAACAAATAGGAGAGAAACTATTAAGTTATGGTGAAGGTGGATTTATATTGCCTTTTGAAGTGATTTCAGTATTATTATTAGCTGCAATGATTGGAGCGATAATTATTGCAAAAGGAAAGAAGTTGGAAGAAAATGAGACAGAAGACGGAGGTCGGGAGACAGAAGTAAATTAGAACTAGTATGAAGTTTAAGTTTGAAAAATTAATAATTTGGAAGAGAGCAATGGACTTAGGAGAGGACATTGATAAAATGGCTGATGAGTTTCCAAAAAAAGAAGTTTTCAACCTTTCATCTCAAATTAGAAGAGCGGCAGATTCAATTGCTTTAAATATTTCAGAAGGAGCAATTGGGCAGTCTAATCCTGAACAAAGAAAGTTTGTGGGTTATTCAATTCGCTCCTTAGCAGAAGTTGTTACTTGCTTACATAAAGCAAAAAGAAGAAAGTATATTGAAGAAAAAGAATTTGATAAATATTATGACTTTTCATTTCAATTAATGAATATGATGATAGCATTTAGAAACAAAATAAAATGATGGAGTAGGAGATGGAAGTCCGAAGACGGGAGGCGGGAGACAGAAATTATAAATTTGAACTATTATGAAACTTTATATATAAAAAATAATCGCATCACATCGGTCTTCAGTCTTCAAACTTCAGACCAAACATAAAAATTATGATTGAAGGAATCAGCATATATGAAATACTAACCCTAACGACCATTATCTTTTTTATTGGTGTTTATGGGTTTATTACTAGAACAAATTTGATTTCCATTTTAATTTCAGTGGAATTGATAATGAACGCATCGGTGGTAAATTTTGTGATTATCAACAAATATTTATATCCCGATATGTTACAAGGAGTATTGTTTTCATTATTTATTATTGCTGTAGCAGCTGCCGAAACAGCCTTAGCGGTTTCAATAATAATAAATCTTTACAGACAAATAGGATCGGTTGAAGTGAAGGAAACTGAAATGATGAAGAATTAGAAAAATATTTGGTTGGAAGACCGAAGTCAGTTGACAGAGAAACCTCCGTCTTTGGTCTTCAATCTTCAAGCCTTAAAATGAAACAAAAGAAAGTGAATTATAATCGTAGCACATCGGTCTTCGGTCTTCCGACTTCCAGCATAAAATAAGTAAAACATGGACATTAGTTACATCTACTTAATCCCAATAATTCCGTTAGCAGTATTTTTATTGCTAGGAATTAATAGTAAAAGAATTAAGCCTGCTATTTCAGGTTATATTGGTGTGCTTGGAATGCTAAGTTC
Organism: Flavobacteriaceae bacterium; assembly: GCA_021648265.1. GTDB lineage: Bacteria > Bacteroidota > Bacteroidia > Flavobacteriales > Flavobacteriaceae > Marifrigoribacter. The sequence goes on from JAKITD010000055.1 coordinate 1,283, forward strand.
GTTTTTATTATCTATTTATGCTGCCTATCAATATTTCTTTGTTTCAGGAAAAGTAAATGGAGAGTACAAACAATTTATAGATAAACATGTTTGGATGAATTTTACTGATACCCTTCATATAGATATGGGAATTATGGTAGATTCCATTTCATTAATGATGTTGGTGGTTGTGACAAGCATCTCCCTAATGGTTCATATTTACAGCCGTGGGTATATGAAAGGAGACGACGGATACACTCGTTTCTTTGCTTATTTAAGTTTGTTTACCTTCTCTATGCTTGGTTTGGTGTTGGCAACTAATTTATTTCAGATTTATATTTTCTGGGAATTAGTGGGTGTTTCCTCTTACTTATTAATTGGATATTATTACACAAAACCTTCTGCTGTTTCCGCAGCAAAAAAAGCATTTATTGTTACCCGTTTTGCAGATTTAGGTTTCTTAATAGGAATTTTAATCATGGGGTATTACACTGGAACTTTCGATTTTGAAACACTGAATGCTGTTAATCCAGAAACAGGAACACTAGTTTTAAACTGGGCTTCCGCTTCATTTATGGGATTATCGGTCATCACATGGGGATTGATATTAATTTTTATGGGCGGTGCCGGAAAATCGGCAATGATGCCATTTCATATTTGGTTACCAGACGCAATGGAAGGACCAACACCTGTTTCAGCATTAATTCACGCTGCAACTATGGTAGTGGCTGGTGTGTATTTAGTAGCGCGATTATTCCCAATGTTTTATTTTGTGGAAGACGGATTTGCATTAAATATCGTTGCTTGGGTTGGAGGGATTTCTTCCTTATTCGCAGCGATTATCGCCATTACACAAACCGATATTAAACGAGTTTTAGCTTTCTCCACCATGTCACAAATTGGATATATGATGATGGCTTTAGGGGTTTCAGGTTATGAGGGTCACGAAGGAGTTGGTTATATGGCTTCGATGTTCCATTTGTTTACCCACGCGATGTTTAAAGCCTTGTTATTCTTAGGAGCAGGGTCTGTTATTCACGCGGTTCATAGTAATTATTTAAAAGATATGGGCGGATTGCGAAAGTATATGCCTATTACTAATATTACCTTTTTAATTGCCGCTTTAGCCATTGCCGGTGTACCTCCTTTTGCAGGTTTCTGGAGTAAGGATGAAATCTTAGTTGCTGCTTTTGAAAACAACCAATTACTCTATTATATTGGTGTTTTTGTGGCGGGCCTTACTGCTTTTTATATGTTTAGAATTTACTTCGGAATTTTCTGGGGAAAAGAAAAAGAATACGAACATACGCCTCACGAATCACCGATGTCTATGGCATTTCCATTATTGTTTTTAGCAGGAATGAGCATCGTAGCTGGATTGATTCCGTTTAGTGAATATGTGACTGCAGACAACAAAGGTTTTGAAGCACATTTAAATTATCCATTAGCAGCAATCGCAACAACCGTTGGAATAATTGGGATTGCGTTGGCTTGGGTATTCTATAAAAAAGAAAATAGCCTGTCGGATAAATATGCGAAGTCATTTGGTGTATTATACAAATGGGCTTATCATAAATTTTATTTTGATGAATTGTATCTATTCGTCACTAAAAAAATAATATTCAATCGTATTTCTGCTCCTATTGCTTGGTTTGACAAGAAAGTGGTAGATGCTACGATGGAAGGAATTGGAAATAAAACAGTGCTTGTTTCAGAAAAAATAAAAGGAATCCAATCGGGTAAATTGCAAGATTATGCATTCGCATTTATCGCTGGAGTCGTAGTATTGGCAGGAGTTTTTATCTATTTATGGAAATAATGAAAAGAAATGCCTTTGCGTTCTTTGTGTAAACGCTTTGTGCTCTTTGTGGTTCTTAATTTTTTAACCACAAAGCCCACTAAGAAATCACAAAGGTCTCAAAGAAAATAACAATTAGAATTTGTTATTCGGAATTTTAAAAAATGATTTAACTAATTATGGATATATTAACGCTTTTTGTAGTAGTACCAGTCATTACGGTTTTGGCTTTGGTTTTCACTAAAGATTTAAAGCAAGCTCGTACCGTTGCAATGTTGGGTAGTATCGTTCAATTAGGAATGGCAATCAACCTCGTATTTGCTTATTTTAAGGAAAAAGCAGTGAACGACAGTATCATGGTTTTTACCAAAGATTATGTGTGGTTCGAACATTTTAATATCCATTATATTATTGGAGTAGATGGGATTTCTGTAGCAATGCTTCTATTAACTGCAATTGTAGTATTAGCAGGAGTTTTCATCTCTTGGAAAACAGAAGATTTACCGAAAGAATTCTTTATTTCATTATTAATTTTAGCAACAGGAGTTTATGGCTTCTTTATTTCTATTGACTTGTTTACGATGTTCATTTTCTTTGAAATTGCTGTAATTCCTATGTATCTTTTAATCGGAATTTGGGGCTCTGGACCAAAAGAATATTCTGCAATGAAATTAACCTTGATGTTAATGGGAGCTTCCGCAGTATTGTTAGTTGGGATTTTAGGAATCTATTTCAATTCCAACGCAGATGGCGGTGCATTAACCTTCAATATTTTAGAAATTGCGAAAGTAAATATCCCTTTTGAAGCACAAAAATTATTCTTCCCAATGGTATTTGTAGGCTTTGCGGTATTGGGAGCTTTATTTCCGTTTCATACGTGGTCACCAGATGGTCACGCTTCAGCACCAACTGCAGTTTCTATGCTTCACGCAGGAGTTTTAATGAAACTAGGAGGTTATGGAGTTTTTAGAGTAGCCATGTTTTTACTTCCTGAAGGAGCTATTCATTGGAATGATTTCTTTTTAGTATTAGCAGCCATCGGAGTGGTTTATGGAGCCTTTGCAGCCATTAGACAAACCGATTTAAAATACATCAACGCTTATGCTTCCGTAAGTCACCTTGGCTTGGTGCTTTTCGCTTTATTAATGCTAAATAAAACGGCTTGGAACGGAGCGATTATTCAGTCTTTATCACACGGATTTTTAACGGCAATGTTCTTCGCCTTAATCGGAATGATCTACGGAAGAACACACACCAGGGACATCAACAAACTCGGTGGATTGATGAAAATTTTACCTTTCATAGGAGCAATATATGTTATTACAGGAATGGCATATTTAGGCTTACCTGGTTTTAGTGGATTTATAGCAGAGATGAACATTTTTGTGGGGGGTTTTCAGCATCCAGATATGTTTCATAGAGTCTTAACGGTACTGGCAGTTTCATCGATTGTAGTAACAGCAGTTTATATTTTGAGATTGGTTGGGAAAATAATGATGGGACCTTTAGAAACCAACAATGTAGAAAATTTACCAAAGGCAACTTGGTACGAAAAAACAGGAATATTATTATTGTTAATTCCGGTGATTGCCATTGGAGTTGCACCACTTTGGTTAAGTGATATGATTATGGAAAGTATTCAACCATTTATTCAAGGGGTAATAAAATAAAATGAAGAGCTAACCACAAAGAACGCAAAGAATTCGCAAAGGAAACAGAGAGAGATTTTCTGAAATATGTGAAAAATGAAGCAGGATTTAATGGTTTATAAAAAATATAAAAATGGATTTTAGTAGTTTTTTATTGATGAGGCACGAACTAATATTGTTAGTCATAATATTGTTATTGATCGTTGCTGAAATATTTATACCACAACACAAAAAAGGAAGTATTGTGCATTTGGCAATTTTCCTTTTCGGAATTCATACTGCTGTAGGTTTCCTTGGAATGGGCGATGGCGTACTATTTGGAGGAATGTTTCGAACTACAGGAATGATTCATTTCTTTAAAAATGTATTGAACGTTGGAGTGTTTATTATCTTATTGCAGTCGGCAGATTGGCTTCAAGAAAAAATTGTCGCACAACATAAAGGAACCGAATTTTTTGTATTGATGTTCTCTTCCTTACTCGGAATGTACTTTATGATTTCATCAGGAGATTTTTTAATGTTCTATTTAGGGTTGGAATTATCAACCCTTCCGGTAGCAGCATTAGCGGCTTATGAAACCTCCAAACGTATTTCAAGTGAAGCAGGTGTCAAATTAATATTGTCTGCTGCATTAGCTTCAGGAGTTTCCTTATTTGGAATTTCTATGCTGTATGCTACTTCTGGATCTATCTATTTTTCTGAAATGGCTGAAATGATTTCAGTAAATAATTTAACCATACTCGGATTGATTTTGTTCTTCACTGGATTGGCATTTAAAATATCCTTGGTTCCGTTTCATTTTTGGACTGCCGATGTTTATGAAGGAGCACCTATTAGTGTGGCTTCGTATTTGTCTGTAATTTCAAAAGGAGCAGCGGTTTTTATCTTAATGATTCTGCTATTTACTGTATTTAAACCCTTAATGGGAATTTGGGAAAATATGATTTATATAGTCGCATTGGCAACCATGTTTATCGGAAATCTATTCGCCCTTAGGCAACAAAACATGAAGCGTTTCTTGGCATTTTCATCCGTTGCACAAGCGGGTTTTATTTTACTCGGAATTATTAATGGTGAGCAATTAGGATTTGCAACTGTAATTTATTTTGTACTGGTTTATATATTTTCAAACTTGGCTGCTTTTGGAGTAGTTCAGGCTATTTCATTACAAACAGGAAAAGAAAATATCAACGATTATGAAGGATTGTATCGTACCAATCCGAAGTTAAGTTTGGTAATGATGTTGGCGTTATTCTCTTTGGCAGGAATTCCTCCTGTAGCAGGTTTCTTCGGAAAGTTTTTCCTATTTACTGCAGCAGCAAGTAAAGGTTATTATCTGTTGGTATTCTTAGCAGTTGTGAATGTGACGATTTCTTTATACTATTATTTATTGGTGATAAGAGCGATGTTTTTACGAAAAGGTGAAAATCCTATTGCGTTTTTCACTAGTAAATTATATATGCGATTAGGATTGGTATTAACCGTTTTAGGAATTATCGTATTAGGAGTTTACAGTCCGTTGTACGATTATATATTTGAATTGAGTAAAGGTTTAATGTAGAAAGGTTTCGTTTACCCTAACCCTAAAGGGAACGAAACTGGAATTTGGAATTTAATAATATTGGAATTTACTATTTTATGGCACTAGGAGGAAAACATTTATTTGGAGCAATAGGCGATCAACGAGTAACTTTTATTGAAAAAAAGATAGAAGAAGGTCGGAAGGATTTTCTAAAAAAACTTTTGGAACATAACGGCTTTGAAGTACTTATTCAAGAAGATAAAAGGAAATCTGAAGAAGAACCACAACTCTACACGGTGGCAGTAACCGATATGGTTTTCAATCCAACTATTTGGATATTTCAAAGAAAATTAAAAACTTTTGATGGTCGTAAAGTAACTCAAGATTATTGGAATCAAGTTTCAGAAGAGACCGCTCCTCAGTATTGGAAGAGTTAGAGTGTCTTTGCGACTATGTACGACGTGGCAATCTCCAATCGTTAATTTAAAGAGATTCTTCGGTCGTGCCTCCCTCTGAATGACAAGTTTTAATTCAACTTTGGCAAAGATTGGTATGTTTAAAAAAATATTTCTTTATGAGCTCAGCGTTCTTTGTGATTAAAAATCATCCGCCACAAGTAGCGCCAGCTTCCTCCAAACCAGCAATATAAACATCATAATTAGTTCCGGTGTCTTCACCGTTTACAGATGCGTTTCCGTTGGACTCTCGACATACTTCAAACGATTGTGTTTGGGGTGAATTACACGAAGTACAAGTTACAGAGTCTTCTTTTTTACAAGAAAAAACAAAAAATACTATGGCAATACCTATAAATACTCTTTTCATTATTTTTCAATTTCATTAAGCGACTTCCCTACATACACCAAATAATCCTCATTGTCAATTTTTTCAATTTCATTATTTGAAGCTGGAAGAATATTTATTTCCCCTCTTCGAGATTTAATAAACAACGGAATTATCGATTCATTATTGGATATTTCAGCAATTAATTCTTGGTAATGTTGCTGGTTATTAATTTTTTCTTCGTGAATTTTAGGATTCTCCTGAACTACTTTAGATAAAGAGGTAAAATCGTCTATTTGAGAAAAAAGTCCTTCTTTTGGATTGTCTGATGTATCTAACTTTTCCTCATTTGAAATTAAGCGAAATGCTCCATTTTCGCCAAATTGTTCTTTAAATCGTGCAATAGCGTGTTTATTTACATCGGAACTTCCTGTAAGTGATAATAAAAAACCTATATCATTAAGTTCAATATGGTCTTCTAATGAATCTGAATAAATATCGGTTGTAAATGCTTCTAAACCTATGTTTTTGGCTTTATCAACATTGTTGTGATTGCTATCAATTAACACCACACGACGATTATTTTCTTGTAGATATTTTGCTATTAATCTTGAAACTTCAGAAGCGCCTACAATTAAAATTCCTTCAGATTTTTTTAGAAATACTCCACTTATTTTTGCAAAAAAGCGTGCTGTTGTTGCGTTTAACAAAACCGTTCCGAGTACTACCATAAAAACTAATGGGGTAATAAACTCTGCGTTTTTTACTCCGTTTTCTACCAATGTAATTCCGAATAACGAAGCAATTCCTGCAGCAACAATACCACGAGGACCCACCCAACTAATAAATAGTTTTTCATTGAGATGTAATCCTGAGTTTAAGGTGCTTAAAAAAACACCTAAAGGTCTAATTATAAATATGATGACAGCAAATAAGATCGCAGTATTCCAATTAAAAATAAGTAATAATTGATCCATATTCATATTGGCTGAAAGCAAAATAAATAGGATTGAAATCAATAAGACGCTTAACGATTCTTTAAAATATAAGAGTTCTTCAATGTATTTTGAATTGGAATTTCCCAAGACCATTCCCATAACAACCACTGCCAATAAACCTGATTCGTGGGCAAAAGCATCTGACAATACAAAAACACCAAGTACGGCAGCCAAAGCAAAAACGTTTAATAAATACTTAGGAATAAATTTTTTATTGATTAAGTAATTTAGGGTATGAGCAAAGGTAAATCCGAAAGTAGCTCCAAAGAGAATAATCTTTCCGAACTCAATCAATGCAGTTTGTGTAAATCCTCCCCCATGTTCAACGCTTATAAATTCGAAGACTAAAACGGCGACCAAAGCTCCAATAGGATCGATTAAAATACTTTCCCATTTTAAGATGGCTGAAACATCTTTTTTAAGGGGAATATTCCTTAAAATTGGTGTAATTACGGTAGGTCCTGTAACAATGATTAGTGCTGAAAATAAAAACGAAATCTCCCAAGTAAGTCCGAAAACATAATGTGCAGCAATCGCAGCTCCAATAAAAGTAACTAAAGAGCCTAAAGTAATAAGTTTAGTAATTACGGCTGGTCCACAATTTTTTATTTCTTTCAGCCTTAGAGTTAAACCTCCTTCAAAAAGAATAATACTAATAGAAAGTGAAACAAAATAATATAGGTTTTTTCCAGCAAAGAGACCTTTTTCTCCATTCCAAATAGGTTCTATCCATTTGCTGCCGTCGTTCGTGAAAAACTCAGCAGAAATTGGTCCAACAATTAAACCAATAAGAATTAATGGAAGAATTGAGGGAATTTTAATCCGCCAAGCCAACCATTGTGCTAATATCCCTAAAATAATAATGCCTCCTAATTCTAACACAAATAATAATTTTGTGTAAAATACTAAATAAATTAATACCAAGTTTATTGAAAATTCTTCTTTATTTAAAAAATTTTTAGAATGTCAAAAATGGTTTTTATATATTTAGAAAAAAATAATCACTAACTATATCAATGGACTACAAGTTTATTATTCTTTTAATTGGATTTGGAATTGTTGCCATTGCTGGTAATCAGATTGCTAAGGTATTTCAGAGATTAAAATTTCCATTAATTACAGGTTTAATAATTACTGGAATTATCGCTGGATCTTCCTTATTAAAGTTTATTCCAGCAAAAGAACTTCCCGAACTTAGCTTTTTAAATGATCTCGCTTTGGCAATTATTGCTTTTTCTGCTGGATCTGAATTGTATTTAAAAGAATTAAGAAGCCGTATCAATAGCATTAAATGGATGACCATTGGACAGCTAATTATTACGTTTGTATTAAGCTCTGTGGTTATTTTTTATGCCTCGGATTATATTCCTTTTATGGCTGAATTACCATCTAATGTAAAGATGATTATTGCTGTTTTATTTGGGGTTATATTTGTTGCCCGTTCTCCTTCTTCAGCTATTGCAGTTATCAACGAGTTACGTGCCAACGGGCCTTTTACCAAAACTTCAATGGGGGTTACTGTGGTAAAAGATGTATTGGTTATCGTACTTTTTGCTATTTGTTTTGCGGTTGCAAAAGCGGTTATAAATGGAGAAGAATTAGGATTTACCTTCTTGTTGTTTTTACTTATTGAACTTATTCTTTCCTTTGCTTTAGGAATTGTTTTAGGAAAAATACTCCAGGTTCCATTATCCCTAAAATTTAAAGGTTATATAAAAGGAATTTTTATAATAATGTTAGGCTTTGGAGCTTATGTCTTGGCTACGTTTGTAAAAGACAACACTGAAAGTTTCTTTAATCACGAGATTATTTTAGAGCCGCTACTTATCTGTATTATCGCTAGTTTTTATGTGACAAATTATACCAAAAACAGGATTGAGTTTATAGAATTACTCAAAAAAATAAGCCCAACTATCTATATTATTTTCTTTACCTTAACAGGAGCTTCTTTATCGCTTCAGACTTTAGTGGAAGTATTTTGGATTGCCTTAGCACTTTTCGCTTTACGTCTTTTTACAATGGTTCTTGGTGGAATTTTTGGCGTTGTTGCTGCTAAAGACGATAAAAAATATACTTTTATTTCGTGGATGCCTTACATAACTCAAGCTGGAGTCGCATTGGGATTAACAACAATTATTGCTGCAGAATTTCCCGGCTGGGGTTATGAATTTCAGACTATTATTATTGCCATCATTGTAATTAATCAATTAGTAGGTCCTCCCCTTTTTAAATATGCAATTAATTTGGTTGGAGAAAGTCATTTAAAACATAAAACACCCGAATATGATGGTGTGAGGGATGCGGTTATTTTCGGATTAGAAAGTCAATCTATTGCATTGGCTGGTTCTTTAAAAAGTCATGGTTGGACACCAAAAATCATAGCTGTTACCAACGAAAAAGTAAAGAATACCAATGATATTCAAGTGGTTTGTATTAAAGATATTTCGTTAAAATCTATTCAATCTCTTCATTTAGAAAATGCAGAAGCGATTGTTTGTTTAATGTCTGATAAAGAAAATTACGCCATTTCAGAATTGGTATATGAACACGTTGGCACTAAAGATATTATTGTTCGTTATAACGGATCTCGTCATTTCTTAGATAAATTTAATGAATTAGGGGTTCGGATTATGGATCCTTCTTCGGCAATGATTAATTTATTAGATCATTTTGTGCGTTCTCCAAATGCAACTTCTATACTACTGGGTTTAGACTCTTCTCAAGATTCGATTGATGTGGAAATAAGAAACCAAGACATTCACGGTATGACTTTAAGAGATTTACGTTTTCCAACCGATGTTATTGTGCTTTCGGTAGTACGAAAAGGACAAGTAATCATTTCGCACGGATATACTAGATTACGTCTGGGCGATATCGTAACTTTGGTGGGTACAATTCAAAGTTTAGAAAATGTGCGCTTTAAACTAGAATCTTAATAAAATCACAAGGTTTTGTACTTATTCTTCCAATTAATTATCTTTGCAAACTTATGAAGTTATACCCAATTGAGGCGGGAAATTTTAAACTCGACGGAGGCGCTATGTTTGGTGTAGTTCCGAAGTCGCTTTGGTCAAGAACCAATCCTGCAGATTCCAATAATATGATCGATATTGCAGCACGTTGCTTGTTAATTGAAAACGGTGACAGACTCACGCTAATCGATGCAGGAATGGGCAATAAACAATCCGATAAATTTTTTGGGTATTACTTTCCTTGGGGAGATTATACCTTAGAAAATTCCTTGAAAAAGCAAGGATTTCATAAAGACGATATCACCGATGTTTTTCTAACACATTTACATTTTGATCATTGTGGAGGAGCTGTTCAATGGAATAACAAACGAACTGGCTACGAACCCACCTTCAAAAATGCAACCTATTGGTCCAACGAACGTCATTGGAATTGGGCAACAAAACCCAACCGAAGAGAAAAAGCTTCTTTTCTTTCTGAAAACATTTTACCAATGCAAGAAAGTGGTCAACTTAAATTTGTAGGTGATTCTGAAGCATGCTTTTCTGAACAAAACGAATTGGATTTCGGAATATTTTTTGCCGATGGTCATACCGAAAAACAAATGATTCCGCATATAGATTACAAAGGAAAAAAGGTGGTGTTTATGGCAGATTTATTGCCAACAACTGGACATTTACCACTTCCTTTTGTAATGGGATACGACACTAGACCTTTATTAACCATGCCAGAAAAAGAGAAGTTTTTGAATATGGCAGCCGACCATAATTACTATTTATATTTAGAGCACGACGCTCACAACCCAATTATAACCGTAAAACACACCGAAAAAGGGGTTCGCCTCAACGAGTGTTTTACTATTGATGAATTATTTAATTAAAACAAAAATGAGAATTTTAAAACCATTATTTTTTGCAACAACTTCTGCTTTTATATTAGCAAGTTGTGGTGGTGTAGCACCCCTAACTTCTACTCCTATTGAAAACATCGACACACAACTTTTAAAAATTGGTGACATTAGTGATGACCAATTAAAATCTTGGAGTTATACAGATTTAGTTACAGATACCATTCCTGGGATGAGTGTTAATAAAGCTTATGCTGAATTAATCCCTACACTTGGTGAAGGAATCAAAGTAATTGTAGCGGTTATTGATAGTGGTGTTGATATTGAGCACGAAGACCTTAAAGACGTAATTTGGACAAACCCAAAAGAAACACCAAACAACGGAATTGACGATGATAAAAACGGATATATTGATGATATCCACGGTTGGAATTTCTTAGGTGATATTGTTGGTGAAAACCTAGAATATACTAGAATCATCCGAAGATATGATGATAAATTTTATGGAAAAGAAGCTTCAGATATAAGTGAATCAGATAAAAAAACCTTCGCACTATACCAAAAAGCAAAAGCTGAATACGATAAAAAATATACGACTGCTACAGGAAACAAAGAGCGTTATGACGGAATGTTAGCTCAAGTTTCTGAAGCACATAAAGCAATTTCAGCTAAACTAGGAAAAGAAGACTATACAGCTGAAGAATTAGCAGCAATAAGCAACCCAACAGATAAAGAAAAAGAAGAAGTAGCAACTTTAACACAAATGCTTTCTTATGGAAGCACTATTCCTGAATTTATTGAAAGATTAGAAGGTGGGGTAGCATATTTCGATAGTCAATTAAAAAATCACTTAAATACAGAAACCGATTTTAGAGGTGTTTTAAATGATGATCCTTACGACATTAGTGATGCTTACTACGGAAACAATGATGTAGATGGGCCAACAGAAGACAAAGAAGATGTAATGCACGGTACTCACGTTGCAGGTAGTATTGCTGCACAAAGAGGAAATGGAATTGGAATGGATGGTGTTGCTAACAACGTTGCTATTATGGTAATTAGAGCAGTACCCGATGGTGACGAGTATGATAAAGACGTAGCTTTAGCAATCCGTTATGCAGTAGATAACGGAGCAAAAGTGATTAACACGAGCTTCGGAAAAGCGTATTCTCAAAACCCTGAGTGGGTTTGGGATGCTATTAAATACGCAGGAAAACACGATGTATTAATTGTAAATGCAGCTGGAAATGACGGAATCGATTTAGATGTAACCCCAAGTTTTCCAAACGATACAGAAGTTACTAATGTAGAAATTAGCGATAACTTTATTACTATTGGCGCATTAAATTATAAATACGGAAGTGAAATGGTTGCAACCTTTTCAAACTATGGTACAACTAGTGTAGATGTGTTTTCTCCAGGGGTTAAAATTTGGTCAACTATTCAGTTAAGTCAGTACAAATATTTACAAGGAACCTCTATGGCATCTCCAAATGTTGCTGGTGTTGCTGCAATGATTCGTTCTTATTTTCCAAAGCTTTCAGCAAGTCAAGTAAAGCATATATTAATGGATAGTGGATTGCATTCAAACTCCCCAGTAATTTTAGGAGGAGAAGAATCTAATGTAAAGCCATTTAATACCATTTCTACTTCAGGGAAAATGGTAAATTTATACAATGCCTTAATTATGGCAAGTAAAATGTAATACCAAAATAAATACTGAAATAAATACAGCACAAGTTATGAAGTTAGTGATAAACAGCCTTTTCGTACTTTTTGTTTTTGTTGCTTCGGCACAAAACAATACGAGTTATTGGCAACAAAAAGTAGATTACAAGATGGTAATCGATCTAAATGTCGAAACCCACCAGTACAAAGGGAGTCAAGAACTAACTTATACAAACAACTCACCCGATACATTGTATCGGGTGTTTTATCATTTGTACTTTAATGCTTTTCAGCCAGGAAGTGAGATGGATATTAGGTCTTTAACTATTACAGATCCTGACAGTAGAGTAGGTGATCGTATTTCAAAATTAACCCCTTCAGAAATTGGATACATCAAGCCATCCAAACTTACTCAAGACGGTAAAAAATTAAATTATGAAGTGGTAGGTACTGTTTTAGAAGTGGACTTAAACACTCCTATTTTACCAAATACTTCAACCGTGTTTAAAATGAAATGGGATGCACAAGTTCCTCTACAAATTAGACGTTCTGGTCGTGATAATGCCGAAGGAATTGCCTATTCGATGACACAATGGTATCCAAAAATGGCAGAATACGATTTTCAAGGATGGCATGCAAATCCTTATATCGCTCGTGAGTTTCATAGTGTTTGGGGAGATTTTGATATAAAAATAAACCTAGACGAAAATTATATTATTGGAGGTACTGGGTATCTTCAAAATGGAGATAAAGACGGACTTGGAAAAAAATCGAAACGCAAAACAAGAACTTGGCATTTTAATGCTCCTAAAGTTCATGATTTTACTTGGGCAGCAGATAACGAATATATTCACGATACTTACGAAGGTCCCAACGGAGTTACCTTAAATTTTTACTATAAAAATAACCCTAAAATTATTGAAAACTGGAAAAAACTTCAGCCAAAAACAGCAGAGTTACTAGCTTATTTCAATAAACATATTGGTGAATATCCTTACAAACAATATTCGGTCATGCAAGGTGGTGATGGTGGTATGGAATACGCTATGTGTACTTTAATTACTGGAAACAGGAAGTTAGGAAGTTTAATTGGAGTTACCGCTCACGAAATGGCACATACTTGGTTTCAGTTTTTGTTAGCGACCAACGAAAGCAAACACGAATGGATGGACGAAGGGTTTACTTCCTATATTTCAGATTTAGCGATGAACGAAGTTATGAATGAAAATAAAGAAAACCCTTTTGAAGGTTCTTACCGTAACTATACCTATTTAGCAAAAAGCGGAAATGAACAACCCTTGTCAACTCACGCAGATCGCTATACTTTAAATCAAAGTTATGGAATTGCAGCATACAGCAAAGGAGAAGTGTTTTTAGCACAATTAAGTTATATAATTGGGAAAAAAAATCTTGAAAAAACCTTAAAACGTTACTTTAAAGAATGGGCTTTTAAACATCCAACACCTAATGATTTTATTAGGGTAGCTGAAAAGGTTTCGGGAGCAGAATTAGACTGGTATTTAACCGATTGGACACAAACCACCAACACTATAGATTATAGCATTAAAGGAAAAGTTGTTGAAGGGAACAAAACAAAAATTTCCTTAGAAAGAATAGGATTAATGCCAATGCCAATTGAGGTTGGTGTTAAATATAAAGATGGTTCAAAAGAACTATTTTACATTCCTTTGCAAATGATGCGGAAAGATAAACCAAATCCGTTTCCTAAAAAGAAATGGACAGTTTTAAAAGATTGGGCTTGGGCAATGCCAACTTATGAATTTGAAATTGATAATGGTAAAAAGGTGAAAAGTATAACTATTGATCCTTTTCGATTAATGGCAGATATTAATTTAGAAAACAACAGTTTTATTATAGAATAATAATTCTTATAAACAGAAAATTACAGAAAACTTTTAATTGATAATTAGCAGTTTTCTTTATTTAAAAAGGCTGTGAAATTACCTTCATATAACCTAGGAGGAGCTTTTAAATTAAGCTTCTCTTGTTGAATAACATCTTCCCAAATTAATTGAACACCTAAATCTTTATTCATATCATACGAATCATATCGAGAAGTAATTATTGCATAAATATAATTTTTATCAAGAGGAGTATCTCTGTAAAATTTTAGAACCGCAGCAATAATAAAGAAAAAGTTTTCGTTACAATCTGCTGTGATGCTGTGGCAATAAAAAACTGGTGGAGATTGATCCTTATAATTAACCAAATGGTCTATTGTAATATCATTTTCCATGAGCTCTTGGTTTTTTATTTTTTGGTATGCTTCTATGCTCAATGGAAAATATAAACTATGTCCGGCATAGTTCCCTTGTTCATCTACAACTAATAAATTTAATTCAGGTAATAGCCTTATAGCTTCGCGTATCACTAATTTTGAAATAGTTTTTAAAGAATTTTTTTGAGCTAAAGTGTACCTAATAATATTATTGATGTCTTTTTCAGTTTCTATTGGGCGAATTTTATTACTAACGATGTCTATACTTTCTTTAATCCAGCTAATTTCAGGAAGTGGATTAGATAAGCTAGAAAGCGAGTATTTTCTTAATTCAAAATCATAATAAGTTGGAATTACAAAGCTAGTATTTACGTTTCTAATTACTTGATGTGGTATAAATGTAATTTCAGCCATTTGCTCTTCTTTGTTGGATTTTAACAAGGTCTCGTTTTGTTCCCATCGTAAAATAGTTCTTACATCTACTTCAAGTTTTGAAGCCATATCTAATTGAGATAAGCCATTTAGATTTCGAAAATCTATTAAAAGTTCTCCTAAATTAGAATACTTTTTCATAAAAAATTATTGTTTATAGAGAGTAAAAGTTGCTGATTTTATAAATATTAATTCTTTAAAAATTCGGTAAAATTACCTTCATAAAGCCTTGGAGCAGCTTTACTTTCAAGGTCGTTTTGTAAAATTTTATCTTCCCATATTAAGTTAATTCCTATTAATTCATTTAACTCAAAAGTATCATGTCTTGAAGCATAACTTGCGTAAGTATAATTTTTATTTGGAAAGTCTTTAAAAAACTTTAAAACAGCACTAATAATAAAAATTATATTTTCATTACAATCTGCGTTTATATCATAAGCATAAAAAACAGGTTTTTCTTCCATTTTATAATCTATAATTTGATCTAAAGATATTTCATCTTCTGTAATAGATTTGTTTTTTATTTTTTGATAACAATCTTGGCTTATTGGCAAGAAAACACTATGGCCAGAATAAAACCCTGAGGTATCAAAAAGAATAAAATTTAATTCGGGGAGGAATTCCACCGCTTTTAAAATTAATTCTTTATTTATAGATTTAGAAATATGTTTCTGAACCAAACAACATCGAATAATCTCGTTTAAATCAGATTCATGTTTTATAGTTCGCATTCTTTCAGTTTTAACCGAATTCATTCTAGTTTTAACACTATTTATATCTGGAAGTTCTTTTGTTAAAGAACTTAGGGCGTATTTTCGGATATCAAAATCGTAATACGTTGGTATAGCAACTGGAGCATTTAAATTTCGGATAACTTGATAGGGAATAAAAGTAATGTCAACCATTTCTTCTTCCTTATCTGGTTTTAAAAGTGTTTGGTTTTTTTCCCAACGTAAAATTGTACGAACATCTACATCAAATTTTGAAGCTAAATCGGTTTGTGAAACATCACTAAGCTCTCTGTAGTCTAGAAGCAGCTCTCCAATAGAAGTGTATTTTTTCATATTTGGTATGGTTAGTCGCTATAAAATTAACGCTTTTTTATCATAACAGGACATTGCATGTCATATACCACATTAATTTCTCGCAATACTTTTGTACAAAATTAAAATATATGATACGTAAAAACTTACTCTTATTAGAATACATGGTAATTAAAAGAATTGAAAAAGACACTGTTAGGTTAGATGCTATACGATCTATCAGTAAACTTTTATTTAAAGCAAATATGGATTTAGACAAAATTATAAAAAAAAATAAAATAGCCTTATTAAAAGACTTAGTAGCTATTAAAGGAAAGCCACTAGGCTATGCTGAAACCGAATTAATTGAAGAAATATTTAAAAGTAATGAAAAAAAATAATGTATAAAATAACAAAATTAATGATACAGACAAAGCTCCTTCTGCTAGAGTATGCTACTGTTAATGATACCGCCCAGAATCATTGGAAGTTAGCTGCCATAAGAAGCATTAAAAATTTACTGCTTCATTTAGATTTAAATGCCGAAGTCGTTCCTGTTAATAATGCAAGTAGATTACAAAACCTATTAAGCTCCTTAAAAGGAGAAGATTTAAACGATGAAGAAAATAAATTAGTTGAAGAATTAGTAACTATTTAAATAAATGTATATGAAAATAAATTATCGCCTAGAAATAGAATATCAGGTATTTGAAGAAAAAGGAAAAACTTTTTTTGAAACCAAAAGCTATGTGTTTAATTCTGAAAACTCTATACAGAACCGTAAAAATTCTATTAATAAACATGCAAGTTTTCGGCACGTTTTTGAATTAGCCCTCAAAACTACCAACTATATAAAATTATCGGTAACCGAAGTGATAAATAAAAATGAAAAAGGTTATAAAATACCTTTTATGAATATTTATTATTCTACCGAAGAGTTTACCTCAAAAAACACAGGAACTGTTTTATTTGGAGGTTATTTAAATCTGTTTAACGAACGAATAACAGAGTTGGAACAAGAACGAAAACTTTATGAAAAATTAGAGATAAACGGACTTAAAACCGAAGTATTTGAAGATTATAAAGGACACACTTATAAAGTAATTAATAACAGCCCTTTTACGGAAGAGGATTTTTGTATACTTAAATGTAGTTTTGAATCCAAATATTTTGTTGATGTTTGATTTTAATTGTGTTAAAGTTTTCCCTAGGACATGCAATGTCATATAACACACAAAACATCCAGCGTACATTTGTACCATAATTATTTATAATTTGATTGTTTAGTTGATTATATAGGATTAGTTAACCTACTTAATATCCCCAATTTTTGAGTTAACGGACGTGTAAAAGCGTCCGTTTTTTTTATGTTTAGTTTAGCAAAACTTCGCTTTAATATTTCATATTTTTACAAAAAATAAATCCATTATGAAAAAAATTATTGCGATTATAGCTCTTGCCTTATTTGTAAATACACTTACGGCTCAAAAAATGTCACCTTACAAAATTTATAATGCAAAAGGGAAGCAGGTTTCTTATAAAAAAATGATGAAATCCTTAGCTAAAAAAGACATGGTGCTTTTTGGAGAACTCCATAACAACGCCATCGCACATTGGTTGCAATACGAAGTAACTGCTGAGCTTCACAATTCCAGAAAACTAATTTTAGGAGCCGAAATGATAGAGGCCGACAACCAAAACGAACTTAATAGTTATTTAAAAGGAGACATCGATGCAAAAAAACTAGATACAGTTGCTAGACTTTGGCCTAACTACAAAACCGATTATGCACCATTAATCAATTTTGCAAAAGATAATA